>NZ_JAUOQN010000040.1:0-45698 GCF_030547555.1 Salipiger sp. 1_MG-2023
CGGTCTGCTCATCCCCTCCAGTTATCGCACTGGATTCGCAAGGTGAATCCCTCACAGGCTTTGTGCAACAGAGCCCTCTGTGCCTTAAAATATGGTCGAATTTTGCTTCGCGTCCTACCCTCGCAGGCAATGGGAGCCGCGTTGAGGTAGGGCAAACAGCGGCAGATGCCAGTCAATGATGTCAGCGGCCTGTGTTGCACAAGGCCGCTCCCTGTCCAGACGCTTGGCTGGCTCGGTGCAAATCGCATGCAAACACCGGCATGTGTCAAACGCGCGACTTCTTCCCGAGATTCGACGTTTGGGAATCGCATGTCGCATGTCACCTTTCCCTACGTAAGTTGTTTCAGTTGGAAGGTTCGATATTTCCTTCACTTGTTTTCAGAAAGCCCTTTGAAGGTGGCGTCGTGGTTATGGGCGCTTTGCCCGCCGCGGTGTCACCTTATTACTAAGCTCGCTCTTCGGTGCCGCAGATTTCTGGCGGCAGCCGGGTGGTTTTTCGCCACTTTACCGGAGGGTCTCGATGTACCGGTCTGACAATTTGGTACAGGTGTTTGGTTGTGTTCAGGGCCGTCGTGGCCCTTGGGTCCGGACGCAGGCTCCCCGTCGGTGTCCGGACCCAGTACCCCCCCCGTGCAACCTGCTGCGCCACAGGGCAATCCAGCTTTTTCGATCCCGCCTGTTCCGACAAGGCTATTGACGGTCAGTCGGCCCACAGCGAGGCTATGGTGAAGCGAACGAAGCAGGATGTTTCCGCCGGTTTCCGAATGTCGCGGCGCGCCAGTTGATAGGGGAAGTACGTGCCAAACCGGCCTGACATCGACAAGACGCGGATGTCGCGCCGCAGCTTCCTGTATACCGCCACCGGCACCGTCGGCCTCAGCATCCTCGGCCTGCCGGGCGCTTCTGGCCAATCCGCAAACCCTGTGCCGCAGCCCAGCCCCCTGCCGGGGGTCGCGACGCAGCGCATCGAAGGGCTCGCCAAGGTCACCGGGCAAAAGATCTTTGCCCGCGACTTTCGTGCCAGAGACATGGACGGCTGGCCCGACCGGGAATGGCACGCAATGTATCTGCGCGCCCGCACTACTCAGCAGGCGTTTCTAGGCGTCGATCTGGCGCCCCTGCCGCCCGAGGCGCAGCCGGCGCGACTGGTGCTGGGCAGCGATCTCGACCCGGCGTTTTTCGACGCCCCGCTGCTGTTCCGGCGCGATCTGCACGTGGATGCGCGGCTGACAGCGCATCAGGCCAAGGCCGACGGCAGTTTCAACCAGCCTGACGGTCTGAACTTCGATCTGCTGGTGATGCCCGGCACGACGCCGAATTTCCTTGGGCAGGCGGTGGCCTTGCTGCTGTTCGACAGCCTTGCGGCCTATCGCGCCGCGCGCCGGTTTCTGGCAGGCGATGATGGCACCGTGCAGCGCTACGGCCCCGGCGATGGCCCGCAGGGCGCGCCCGCACCCGGCGCGCCGTTCCAGAGCCCGACGCTCTACGTCAAGGATGCGCAGTTCGACTACGCCAGCACCGACGCCGACAGCTACGAGCGCGAAGCACCGCAGGTGCAGCGCCGCATTCGCGCCGCGCTGGAGGCGGCCCCCGGCCTGCTCCGCCAGCCGATCCGCACCCGGATGCGCGCCATGGACCCGATGTTCATGGAACCCGAATCCGGGCTGGCCTGGATCGACCCGGCCAGCAACGCCTTGCAACTGGTGCTGGGCACCCAGTCACCCGACGGCGATCTGCACAATATCGCCGCGATGTTCGCCAGCAAAGGCTCTCCGGTGCCAAGGCTCGACGAGGTGACGCTGCACAGCTGCTATCCCGGTGGCGGTTTTGGCGGGCGCGACAGCTCGCCGTTTTCGCTGATGCTGGCGCTGGCGGTGGCCTTTGCCGATGGCAACCCGGTTCGGCTTGCCTATGACCGGTTCGAACAGTTTCGCGTCGGGCTCAAGCGTCACGCCGCCAGCGTCGAGGGCACGCTTTACGCCCACCCCGACATGACACTGGAAGCGATCCGGCTGGACATGGTGTTCGACGGCGGCGGGCGGCGCAACCTGTCGCCCTATGTCGCCTCGCTGGGCGCGCTTTGTGCCGGGGGCAGCTACCGCCTGCCCCTCGCCGACATCAACGCGCAGGCGCTGCACAGCGAAAACGTCTCGGGCGGCTCGCAGCGCGGCTTTGGCGGCCCGCAGGCCTATTTCGCCATCGAAACCGCGCTGGACGATCTGGCCGCCGCGCAGGGCTGGGACCCGGTGGCGCTGCGCCGCGCCAACCTCATCGAATTGGGCGACATCACGGTCACCGGCGGGCCGATCGAACAATCGCTGAGCCTGCCCGAGATGCTGGACATCGCCGAGGCCCATCCGCTCTGGCGCGAGCGCGCCGTGATCAAGGCCGCACATGCGGCGCAGGGGCGCAGCTATGGCACCGGGCTGGCGATGTCGATGCAGGCCTATGGCACCTCGGGCGATGGCATGGTGGCGGCGGTGCATCTGGCGCGCGACGGCAGCTTGCGGGTGGTGTCCGATGCCATCGACATGGGCAATGGCTCGGCCACCACGCTGGGGGTGGTGATCGGGCCGATCCTTGGCGCCAACGCTTCCGAGGTGAAAATGGGCGGGTACAGCCTGTTCGGCCAGACCGGGCTGAGCGATGATGGCGCCAATCCCGCGGGCTGGGACGATCCGATGTGGACGCAAAAGGGCACCGGGTCATCCTCGGCCTGCCTCACGGCGCTGCATCAGGTCGGCACGCTGCAGCAGACGGCGCAGGCGCTGCTGCGCGGTTCGGTGCTGGTGGCCGCCGCCGATCTGTGGGGCGCGCCTGCGGGCGATGCGCAGTGGCAGGGCGGCCGCCTGAGCGCGCCGGGGCGCAGGCCGCTGCCGCTGGCAGCGCTGGCGGCGCGGGTGCACGAGCTGGGCCTGCCGACCGGCGCGCTCGGGCATGGATATTTCCAGAACACATGGGCCGAGGCCGATTACGACACCCCCGGCGGCACAATGCGGCTGCAACTCGACGGGCTGGCCTATTATCATGGCGACAGCGCCACGCCGATCCCGCGCCGGAACGGGCGCTATCCCGCGCCCGAAACCGCCCGCTATGCGCGCTATGTCTGGGCACCCTGCATCAACGTGGTGGGGCTGACCGTCGATCACGGCACCGGCGCGGTGCGGATCGAAAACGTGCTGAGCGTGCTCAACGCCGGGCATATCCACGTGCCGCAGCTGGTGTCCGGGCAAAGCCAGGGCGGCGTGGCCATGGCCATCGGCTATACCCTCCTTGAAGACATGCCTCCCGGCATGGCCGGCCCGGCGGATGGCACATGGAACCTTCACCGCTACCACGTGGCGCGCGCCAACGACGTGCCGCTGGGCGGGCGCTATGCACCCGGCGGCCGGGCGCAAGAGCTGATCACGCTCGATCCGCCGCCGGGCAGCGCGCGCACCGGGCGGGGCATCGCCGAAGCGGTGATGTGCTCTGTGCCGCCGGCGATCTCCAACGCGCTGAGGGATGCGACGGGGGTGCGCTTTGCCGCGCTGCCGATCACGCCCGACAAGATCCTTGCGGGGTTGACGCCATGACCATCCGCCTGCGCGTCAACGGCACGCTGCACGATCTGCCCGATGCCCGCGGCACCGAGACGCTGCTGGATTTCCTGCATGACGATCTGAACCTGACCGGCACCAAACTGTGCTGCGGCATCGGCGTATGCCGGGCCTGCACCGTGCAGGTGGTCAAGCCACCAAGCCCTGCGCCGACGCCAATCATCAGCTGTTCGACCGCGCTGGCAACGCTGGATGGCGCGCAGGTCTCGACCATCGAATCCGTGGCGCGGGATGGCGTGCCGGACCCGGTGCAGCAGGCGTTCCTTGACCATTTCGCCTTTCAATGCGGCTATTGCGCCCCCGGCTTCGTGATGGCGGCGCGGATCTTTCTGCACGGGCTGGAAGCGCAGCCCATCCCGCCGGAGCAGATCGAAGACGCCATGCGCGCCGCCATCGGCACGCATATCTGCCGCTGCACCGGCTATGTGCGCTATTTTGAAGCCCTGCGCGCGCTTGCCATCGCGGCCAACGGCCAAGGGGCACCGCAGCGATGAAACATATCCTGAGCGCGATCATCGCCTTTGCGCTGGGGTTGGCCACGGTGCTGACCCTCGCCAACGAACAGACACCATCGGCAGTTTACGGGCAGGCCTGCAGCGCCGCCATCGGACCGATCCCCAGCTTTGATTGCGCCGAAGGCGTCGCCGTGCCGATCACAGTGAACGGGGTCGAGATCACCGACCACGTGCCGCAGAGCTGCGACCGCCCCGCCTTGCTTGACAATGGTCACGGGCCGGATGGGCAATGCGTGCCCTTCTCGCGCATCCTCAACCTGTCGACCAAGACGGCGCAGGTGTCGGTGATGTGCCGCCAGAAGGTGTTTCGCGGCGCAACCTCGACCGATTATGACGAGATCGATGTCATCGCCCACAACCCCGCCACCGGGGAGACCTGCTGGTTTCAGGCCAAGGGCGAGAGCGCGCCGGTCAGCGGCACCGCCGTGCCCTCGCCAACCGAGGCAAGCAGCGCCGCGTTCTGGGCCGCGCCGGAAACCGTGCTCGCCGATGGCTGCGGCACCTGCCACGACAATGATCCGTTCATGTATTCGCCCTTTGTCGGGCAAGTCTGGGACCACGTGCCGACCAATCCGCTGGGGCCTTATGCCCATGTCGACGCGGGGCTTGGCTTTGCGCGCTGGCCGACGCATCAGATGTCGCCGCGCGACAACACCTGCCTTGGATGCCACCGCATCGGCACCGGCGCGCTGACAGCGATGGATGGCGCCGCGCCGATGGACGATTTCGGCGGCAAGCCCGGAAGCTGCGGGCAGCTCGCGGCATGGATGACCGGCGCGCCCTTTCCCGGTGCCAACGCGGCGGCGCGCTCATGGCCGCTCAGCCATGCCATGCCGCCCGACATCGGCCTGAGCGAAGCAGCGTGGCGCGAGATCTACGGCGAGGCAATTGCGCAGGTTCAGACTTGCTGTGCCGAGCCGTCGCAGGCACAGTGCGTGGTAAGCAAGATATTGTCTTACCAGAAGGTTCCCGCCAGTCCATGAAGAATTCCGTGGCCTTTCCGCATTTGCAGAAAGCCAAGATGCTCACCGATCTGTCGCAGGACGACAAGGCAGATTTTCTCAACCGGTGCACCTCCCGCACCTACGAGTCCCCCGAGATCCTGTTGCATCAGGGCGCGCAATCTCCGGGGATCTTCCTCGTAGCGCATGGCCGGATCGACGTTCTGATGACCGGCCCACAAGGCGAGCAGACCTTGCTGGCCCATCTTGGCACCGGCGATACTGCCGGAGAGATCGAATGCATCTCGGGCGAGACCTGCATCGCGACGTGCCGGGCGCAGGCGCTGGCCACGGTGCTGTTCTGCCCGACTCAGGTGGTGTTCGAATTCCTGCGCGCGCCGCTGTTCATCCGCAACGTCGCCTCGGTGTTTCGCAGCCGCATGGCCGCCGACAACGCGGTCAAGGCGCTTGATCAGCACGGCTCGCTCGACCAGCGGCTGTTCCTGCGGCTGCGCACCCTGTGCGACGGCCGCGACCGGGTGCGGGCCAATCAGGCCCATCTGGCGGCCATTCTCGGCTGTTCGCGCCAGAGCGTGAACAAGGCGTTGGGCCGCCTGCGCGCCGACGGCATCATCGACGTGGCCAAGGGCGAGGTGCGTATCCTCAAGCCCGACTCGCTGCACGACACCCTCGCCGATCTGTCCGGCGACTGAGCCCGGCGTGGATCACCCGGCGGGGCGGCTGCGCAGGCTGTGCAGCAGCGCCTCGGCCTCCTGAATCAAAACCTCCGACAGGACAGAGGCGATGCGCGGCAGGCTGTGGCGCGCGTTGATCGCAAGCGAGATGGTCTGCGCGGCGGTGTTGCTGCCCGCCACCGGGATCGCGCGCATCTGCCCTGACAGCAGCTCTGGCGCCGCATCCATTTCCGAGGTCAGCGCCACATGCGCGCCCCCGATGACCAGTTGCTTGAGCAGTTGCAGCGAATTGGTCACCACCGGCGGCGGGCCGTCCTCGAACATCCACGAATGGCGCGCCTCGAGCATCCGGCGGATCGCCAGCGCCCGGCTTTGCACCGCGATGGGATAGGCGCGCACCTGCGCCAAGGTCACGCTGGGCTGCTGCGCCAGCGGATGCCCCGGCGCGAGCACGCAATACAGCGGCAGCCCCGCGCTCCACAGCACATGGATGTCGCGGCTCGGGCGCAGGTTGAAACACAGCGCCAGATCGCACTGACCGCTGTCCAGCAGTTCGGCCGCGCCGTCCGGGGTCGCGATCTCGACATCGACGCGCACCCTCGGGTACTCCCGCGCCACCGCCTTGAGAAAGCGCGGCACCAGCCCGTTGACCAGACTGTCCATCGCCACCAGCCGGACATGGCCGAAATCCACCCCCTGCATCTGCCGGATGTCCGACAGCAGGCGGGTTTCGTCTTCTTGCCAGCGCCGCGCGAGCAGAACGAACATTTCCCCGGCAGAGGTCAGCGTCATGCCGGTGGTCTGTCGGTCGAATAATTGCGTGCCAAGCCGATCTTCGATCAGCTTGATCTGCCGGTCGATGGCCGAGGCGGAAATCCGGATCGCCCGCGCGGCCGACTGGATCGCGCCATGTTCGGCCACCGCTTCGATATACAGCAACGATTTAGGAACCAGATACAGCGACATGGCGCCCCCCCGTCACCGCCGTGGCGGCCCATTCTAATTTATAGAACGCATGATTGCCCCTTATATCATGGATTGCAACGACAACCGCCCGCTATGGTCAAGCCAGATACCGCGACCAAGCCTATGGAATGTTTATGACACACCCTCTCGACATCCTGAACCACGCGCATCGCGACGACGCACTTGCGTTGCTTGCGCCGCTGGTCGAACGCTCTGCATGGGTCGCGCAGGACAGTCTGAGCGCGCGGCCTTTCGCCGACGACGCGGCAGTGGCGCAGGCGCTGGTCGAAACCATCCTGCTGTCGGGGGCCGAGCGCCGCCTTGCCATGTTCCGCGTTCACCCCGAGCTGGCCGGGCGCGAAGCGCTGGCCGGCGACATGACCCCCGCATCGACCGGCGAGCAGGCCCGCCTTGGCCTGATGTCGCTGGACCGGCGCGATGCACAGCGCCTGACCCGGCTGAATGCCGCCTATGGCGCGCGCTTTGGTCACCCGTTCATCATCGCGCTGCACCGGGTGCCCGATCTGGCCACGCTGTTCGACCTGTTCGAGCGCCGCGTGACTGCCTCGCCTATCGAAGAACACGTCTCAACCCTCGCCGAGATTGCCTCGGTGATCCGCGCCCGCGCCGCAGCGGCGTTTGCGCCCCTCCCCCACCACCGTCCTCAGGAGCACGCCCAATGAGCTTTGCACGCCCCCTTCTTACCGCCTCGGTCATCGCCCTGACCGCCAGTGTCGCCCACGCCGAAAAGATCCGCGTCGCGGGCAATTTCGCCACCGAACATTCCTCGTCGCTTGCCATGGTCAAGTTCGAGGAAGAGCTCGAGCGCCTGTCCGGCGGCGAGATCGAGGTCGATATCTTCCCCGCCCAGCAGCTTGGCGGCGCGGCCGAGAACGTTCAGGCCGTCAAGGTCGGCGCGATCGAACTGATGTGGGTCGGCACCGCCTACCTGACCCGCACCGTGCCCGAGCTCGAGATCATCGGCCTGCCCTTCCAGTTCCCCGACCGCGAGACGGCGTTCGAGATCGTCGATGGCCCGGTCGGCGCGGCGCTTGACGAAAAGATGGCCGAGGCCGGCATGACCTCGATGGGCTACATGGAGCTGGGCTTTCGCCAGCTGACCAACAACGCCCGCGCCATCGAGACGGTCGAGGATATCGAAGGCCTCAAGATCCGCCTTCAGCCCAACGAGACCCATCTTGCCACCTTCCGCGCCCTTGGGGCCAACCCGGTGGCGATGGATGTCAAAGAGCTGTATTCCGCGCTGGAACAGGGCGTGATCGACGGGCAGGAAAACCCGTTTGCGATCATCAACGTGGCCGGGTACGCCGAGGTGCAGAAATACGTCTCGAACACCGGGCATTTCTTTGATTTCATCTCGGTGGTCGGCAACAAGAAATGGGCCGACGGGCTGGATGACGACACCCGCGCGATGGTCTCCGAGGCCATGAATACCGCCATCGCCTATCAGCGCGAGCTTGCCGCCGAGCAGGACGCCGCCGGCCTGGCGATCCTTGAGGAAAAAGGCATGACCTATACGCCGGTCTCGGCCGCGCTGGCCGCCGAGCTTCGCGCAAAGACCGCTGGCGTTGCCGCCGACACCAAAGCCCGTCTCGACCCGGAGCTGGTGCAGCTTCTGGACACCGAGACCGCCAAAAGCGGCATGTAGCATGAGCGCAGATCGCATTCTGACCGCGATCCTCACGCGCGCCGACACCGGCGCGCGTGTTGCCGTCATGGCCGGGGCAGCGGCGATGGTCGCCGTCGTGTCGGCGCAGGTGGTGATGCGCTACGTCTTCAACGGCTCCTTTGACTGGGCCGACGAGGTCAGCCGCATCGCCTTCGTCTGGACCATGTTTCTGGCCATTCCGCTGGGCGTCCGCGACGGCACCCACGTCGGCATCGACCTTGTGGTCAAACTCTTGCCTGTGCCGCAGCGCCGCATGCTGGCCCGCATCATGAGCGCCCTTGCGGCGACGATGATGCTGGTGGTGCTCGTCACGTCGGTCTGGGTTGCGCTGTCCACATGGTCCGAACGGCTGGGATCGATCGACATGACCTCATCGGTGTTCTTCTTTCCGGTGATCCTTGGCGCGCTTCACGGGGCGCTGCACCTTGCCCATCTCACCCTCGTTCCGGCGGAGATCAAACCATGAGCCTGTTCGTCATTGTCAGCTTTCTGGTGCTGGCCTTTCTGGGCATGCCGCTTGCCTTTGCGCTGGGGGTGGCGGCGATCGCGGGGCTGTGGATGGCCGGGATCGACCTGCTGATGCTGCCGCCCCGGCTGATGAACGCGGTGAATTCCTTTCCGCTGATGTCGATTCCCCTGTTCATGATCGCCGGAGAGCTGATGCTCAAGGGCGGCATCATGGACCGTCTGGTCGATTTCGCCAACGCCTTCATCGGGCGGATGCGCGGCGGGCTGGCGCAGGTGGCCATCGTGTCGGGGGCCGGGTTGGCATCGGTGTCGGGGGCGGCGGTTGCCGATGCCTCGGCCCTGTCCTCGACGCTGGTGCCATCGCTGCGCAAGCAATACGGGCTGGGGTTTTCAACCGGCGTGGTGGCGGCGGCGGCCAACCTCGGGCCGATCATCCCGCCATCGGGGGCGATGATCGTCTATGCCTTCATGGCGGGATCGTCGGTCAGCGTTGGCGGCATGTTCATGTCGGGCGTGGTGCCGGGGCTGATCCTGTTCGCGACCTTCATGGTGCTGTGCTGGCTGATCGCGTGGAAACGCAACTACCCGCTGGCGGGCGCGCCGTTTTCGCTGGCCCATGTGGCGCGGGAATTGCGCCGCAGCATCATCGTGTTCCTGATGCCGGTGGTGGTGATCGGCGGCATCGTGGCCGGTGCGTTCACCCCCACCGAAGGCGCCGCCATCGGGGTGTGTTACGCGCTGTTCCTCGGCTTTTTCGTGACGCGCAAGCTGCGCATCGCCGATCTGCCCGAGGTGCTGCTGACCGCCGCCAAGACCTCGGCGCTGGTGGCGGCGATGATCGCCTTTGCCTCGACGGTGACCTTCCTGTTCACCATCGACATGCTGCCGTTCAAGCTGGCGGCGCTGCTTCAGGGCGTGACGGACAGCCCGTTCGTGTTCCTCTGCCTCGTGGCCCTGATGCTGCTGGTGGTCGGCATGTTTCTGGAATCCAACGCCGCCTACATCATGCTGGTGCCGCTGTTCCATCCCATCGCGATCACCTACGGCATCGATCCGCTGCACTTTGGCTTTCTGTTCGTGCTGAACCTCGTCATCGGAATGCTGACGCCCCCGGTCGGCGTGGTGCTGTTCGTGGTGACCGGCATCACCGGGGTAAAGATGGGAGAGCTGGTGCGGGAAAGCTGGCCCTTCATCGCCGCCATGTACGCGGTGCTGCTGCTGTGCATGCTGGTCCCCGGCGTGGTGACATGGCTGCCGGACCGGATGGGGTATTGATGCGGCCTGCGCTGCCGCCAAGGGATGCCGGGCACTAACCTGCCCGGCATCAGATCCGCCAGACCCTCCGGCACAGCGCGTCGATGCCAGCGTGAAGCGCCAGCGTCAGCACCGCCAGAACGATGAGCGCGGCGAACATCAGGTCGATCTTGGCACGCCCGTTGGCGAGCAGCATCAGATAGCCCAGCCCCTGCGACGCCCCGACCCATTCGCCGATGATCGCCCCGATCGGCGCATAGACCGCCGCCAGCCGCAGCCCCGAGCCAAAGCCCGGCAGCGCCGCCGGAACCCGGATGCGCCAAAGCGTGCGCAGCGGCGAGGCGCCCATCACCCGCGCCAGTTCCAGCCAGCCCGGCGGCGTGCGGATCAGCGCGTCGAAGAAGGCCGAGGTCACGGGGAAATAGATGATCAGCAGCGCCATGGCGATCTTTGACACCATGCCATAGCCCAGCCACAGCGTCAGGATCGGCGCCAGCGCGAACACCGGGATTGCCTGACTGAACACCAGCATCGGGCGCAGCACCGCCCGCGCCGCCGCCGAACCGGCCAGAACGATTGCGGTGACAAATCCCGCCGCGGCGCCAAGGCCAAGGCCGATCAGCACTTCGGCCAGCGTGACCAGCGCATGATGGGCAATCAGCGCCCAGCTGTGCCACAGCGTCGAGAACACCAGCAGCGGGCCGGGCAGGATGAACCGTGGCAGATCGCCCAGCTGAACCAGCGCCTGCCAGACAAGGCACCCCAGCACGATCAGCGCCGCAATGCGCAAAACCCGGCTCATGCGGGCATCATCAGCAAGCGCTGCAAATGGCCCTGAAACACCAGCGTTTCGCAGGCATCATGTGGCCGTGGCGCCGGGGCGGCGGGGGGCGCGATGCTGCGCATGCCCTGCTCTGTCATCAGCAATACCTGCTCGCCAAGCCGCGCCGCCTCGAGCGTGTCATGGGTGACATGCAGCACGGTGCGCCCGGCCAGAAGCGCCGCCGCGAGATCCTGCATCTGCGCCCGCGCGCGGGCGTCCAGCGCCGAAAACGGCTCGTCCAAAAGCACCACCGGGCGGTCTTCCATCAGCGTGCGGGCCAGCGCCACGCGCTGGCGTTGCCCGCCCGACAGCGCATCGGGACGCTTGCTGGTATGCGCGGCCAGCCCGACGCGGCGCAACAGCTCTGCCGCGCGCATCTTGTCGGCAGGCGCGCCGCGCAGCCGCGCACCAAGCGTGACATTGCCAACAAGATCGAGCCATGGCAGCAGCAGATCGCCCTGCGCCATCAGCGCGACCCGCCCCGTCAGCGGCTGCCCGTCATCGGCACCAAGCCTGCCGTCGAACACCACGCCCTCGCCCAGCCCCGCCAGCAAGCGCAGGATGCTCGATTTGCCCACCCCCGAGGGGCCAAGCAGACAGGTCCATGCCCCCGCCGGCGCATCAAGCGTTACCGGCCCGAACAGCCTTGCCGCGCCGATATGCGCGCTGCCCGACAGGTGCAGGCCGGTGATGCTCATGGCGCGCCCGGATCAATCGCAAGGCGCGACACCGGGCGGGTGCCCTCGACCAGCCCCGCCTCTGCCAGAAACGCCTCGAACCGCGTATAGCGCCCAGCGTCCAGCGCCTCGGGGCGCAGCGCAAAGCGCGGCACGGTGTCGGCCCAGGCAAGTTCGTTCAGCTGGTCCTGAAGTTCTGCCGAAGTGGCGGCAAAGATCTCCCAGCCTTGCTGCGGGTGGTTGACGATATACTGCGTTGCCTTTTCGGTCGCGGCCAGAAAGCGGCGGATCATGTTTTTGTCCATGTGCTCTGGGTTGGCGACGTAGATCAATTCGTCATAGGTCGGCACGCCCTCTTCCTCGGGGTAGAAACAGCGCCCGGCGATCCCTTCGATCTGCATCTGGTTCAGCTCGAAATTGCGGAAGGCCCCGATGACCGCATCGACCTGCCCCGACATCAGCGCCGGCGACAGCGACCAGTTCACGTTGACCAGCTCGACATCGTCCAGCGTCAGCCCCTCCTGCCCCAGCATCGCCGAAAGCAACGCCTCTTCGACGCCGGCCACCGAAAAGCCGATCTTGCGGTCCCTGAGGTCGGACAGGGCGTCGATCGGGCCATCCTCGAGCACCAGCAGGCAGTTCAGCGGCGTGGCCACCAGCGTGCCGACGCGGATCAACGGCATGCCCTCGGCAACTTGCAGGTGCAGCTGCGGCTGGTAGGAAATCGCAAGATCGGCCTGCCCGGCGGCCACCATCTTGGGCGGGTCGGACGGATCGGCGGGGGCGATCACCTCGACCTCCAGCCCCTGTTCGGCGAAATAGCCGTTTTCCTGCGCGATGATGATCGGGCCATGGTCGGGGTTCACGAACCAGTCGAGCATGACGGTCATGTGGTCCTGCGCGGCGGCGGGCGTGGCAAGCAGCGCCAGCGCCGCAAGCGCCGGTTTCAGTCGGTTGATCATGCGGGGTCTCCATCGGATGTGCCAAGGGCAACAAGGGTGATGTCTCCGTCCCAGATGCGGGACAGGCGGTCGGCGGCCTGCCAAGCGCGCAGGCCAGAGCGGCAGCACAGCACGGCGCGCTGGCCGGGGGCCGGCACCGGGCCATCCGGGCCGAATGCCTCCACCGTCAGGCGCCGGGCAAATGGGCGCAGCAGCGGCGCCTCGCCTTCGGCGCGCAGGTCGATCAGGAAATCCCCCGGGGTGATCTGCGCGGGCGCGATAAAGCGCGGGCCATGCGCTGGCTCCGGCGCACCGGCAAAGCCAAAGCCGCCAAAGCGCAGGCCAAGCGCTTCGAACGTCACCAGTTGCCCCAGCGGCGAGGGCACCAGCCCGGCGATCACCGCCAGCGCCATCTGCGCCTGCAGCGCGCCGATGACGCCGACAGCCGGGCCAAGCACCCCGTCTTCGGCGCAAGATCCGCCGCGCTGTGGCAAATCGGGAAACACCGCCCGCAAGCTGGGCGCGCCGCCGCAAAAGCCGCCGACATGTCCGGTGGTGCCCACCACCGAGGCGCTGATCAGCGGCAGGCCAAGATCGCGGCAGGTGTCGGACAGGATGTAGCTGACCGCAAAGCTGTCGGCGCAATCCAGCACCACCGTCATGCCCGCGCAAAGCGCCACCGCGTTCTGCGGCCCCAAGGCGCCGACAATCGGCTCGGCGGCGCAATCGGGGTTGAGCCCGCGCACCGCCCCTGCGGCGACCTCGGCCTTGGGCTGGCCTATGTCCGCCTCGCGGAACAGGGTCTGGCGGTGCAGGTTGCTTTGCTCGACGCGGTCGGGGTCGATCAGCCGCAGCTGCCCCGCCCCTGCCCCGGCAAGATATTGCAGCACCGGCGCCGCAAGCCCGCCTGCGCCGACCACCAGCACCCGCGCGCCGCGCAGCCGCGCCTGCCCCTGTGGCCCCAGCTCGGGCACCGCGATCTGGCGCGCATAGCGGCTCATCGCGTCACCTCGAGCCATTGGCCGATCCGTGCCTCGGGATCGTCGCACAGCGTGATGTCGGTCACCGCCGAGACGATATCGGCCCCCGCGGCAAACGCCCCCGGCGCGCGCGCCACGCTCATCCCGCCGATGGCGACAAGCGGCACCGCGCCGACAAGACGCTTCCATTCGGTCAAGCGGTCCAGCCCCTGCTGCTGCCATTTCATCTGCTTGAGGATCGTCGGATAGACCGGGCCGAGCGCCACGTAATCCGGGGCCAAGGCAAGCGCCCGGTCAAGTTCGCTGTGGTCATGGGTGCTGATCCCCAGCCGCAGCCCCGCCCGGCGGATCGCCGAAAGATCGGCGGTGTCGAGATCTTCCTGCCCAAGATGTAGCCAGTCGCAGCCAGCCTCGATCGCCGCGCGCCAGTGATCGTTGACCACCAGCACCGCGCCATGCTGTCGGCACAGCGCCTGCGCCTTGCTCACCAGCGGCAAAAGCGCGGCCTCGCTTTGATCCTTGACGCGCAGCTGCACCAGCTTGACCCCAAGCGGCAGCGCCCGTTCCAGCCACTCGAGGCTGTCGAAGATCGGATAGAACCTGTCCAGCGTCATGACAGGAACGCCTTGCCGATCAGCGGAGTCGAGGGGGCAGCCATGTCGCGCGGCTCCATCGGGTCGGCCTCATGGGCCAGCCGTCCGGCCTGCACCGCGCGGGCAAAGGCATCGGCCATGCCCGCCGGGTCGCCCGCACGCGCCACGGCGGTGTTGAGCAGGACAGCGTCAAAGCCCATTTCCATCGCCATCGCCGCCTGACTGGGCAGGCCCAGCCCCGCATCGACCACCATCGGCACATCGGGAAACTGCGCGCGCAGGCAGCGCAGCCCGTAGATATTGGTCAGCCCAAGCCCAGAGCCGATGGGCGCGCCCCATGGCATCAGCACCTCGCATCCCGCGTTCAACAGCCGGTCGGCGAGCACCAGATCCTCGGTGGTGTAGGGGAACACCTTGAAGCCGTCGTCGCACAGGATGCGCGCCGCCTCGAGCAGCGCAAAGGGATCGGGCTGCAAGGTGTCGGCATGGCCGATGACCTCGAGCTTGATCCACGACGTGTCGAACAGCTCGCGCGCCATATGCGCCGTGGTCACCGCCTCGCGTGCCGAATGGCAGCCCGCCGTATTGGGCAGCAAGGCCACGCCCAGATCGCGCACCAGATCCCAGAACGCCGCGCCAGCCCGCTCGCCCCCCGCCTCGCGGCGCACCGAGACCGTGGCGATGCCCGCGCCAGAGCGCCGGAACGCCTCGGCCAGCACGCTGGGCGAGGGATATTGCGCCGTGCCCAGCATCAGGCGCGAGGCGATGTCGGTTCCGTAAAGCTGCATGTTCAGCCTCCCTGCCGGGGGGTGACGATCTCGATCCGGTCGCCCTCGGACAGCGTGGTGCTGGCGCGGGACGCCGCCGGAACGAAGGTCTCGTTCAGCGCGGTGGCGAGCTTTGCCTCGCCATAGCCAAGCTCGTCGAGCGCGGTGGCAAGCGTGGTCGATGCCAGCGTGGTGGCGGTGCCGTTAATCATGACTTTCATCCATGAACTCCGTTTTCTGACCGTCCAGCGCGGCGGCCACCGCCATCCGCGCCAAGGCGGGGGCAAGCAGAAAGCCGTGACGAAACAGCCCGTTAAGATAAAAGGTCTGCCCCCGCCGGCGCAGGCGGGGAAGGTTTCCGGGAAAGGCGGGGCGCGCATCGGCGCCGATTTCGACCAGCTCTGCCTCGCCAAAAGCCGGGTGCAGCGCATAGGCCGCCGACAACAGTTCGAACACCGAGCGCACGCTGCGCCGGTGACGCTCGTCGCTTTCGATCTGCGTGGCGCCCAGCATAAAGATCCCGTCGGCGCGCGGCACCACATACAGCGGATAGCGCGGGTGCAGCAGGCGCACCGGGCGGGCCAGCGCGATGTCGGCGCTGCGCAGGATCACCATCTCGCCTTTGACGCCGCGCAGGTCCGGCAGCGCATCTCGCGCGCTCAGCCCGCGACAATCAAAGGTCAGCCCCTCGGGCGTGGCCTCTCGCGGCTCAAAGCGCACGCCAGAGCGCTCCAGCCGGGCGCGCAGGGTCTGCAGGGCCGCGCGCGGGTCCAGATGCGCCTCGCTGGACATGTGCAGGGCGCGGCCAAAGCGCCCGGCAAGATCGGGCTCTAGCGCCGCAATCCCCGCGTCATCCAGCGCCACATGCCCGCTGGTGCGGCGGGCAAAACGGTCAAGCTCGCGCCGGTCGCGCCCGAGGGTCAGCACCAGCGTGCCCTTGCGGGTGACCGTGGCGCCCTGCCCTTCCCACCAGTCGGCGGATAGCTGGCCCAGCCGCACCACCGGTTCTTCGGCGGTTTCGCCTTCGCAGAACGGCGCCAGCATGCCGCCCGCCCACCACGAACAGCCATGCGGGCCGGGATCGGGCTGCGGATCGCAGAGTGTCACCTCGCAGCCCCGCGCCAGCAGTTCGCTCGCGGTGCAAAGCCCGGCCACGCCGCCGCCGATCACCATGGCGCGGGTCATGGCCGCGCTCCGGCGCATGGCGCGCTGCCCGTTCCGGCAGCGGCAATGCAAGCTGGTTGTGGCCTCATCTTTGGTCCTCCATCGGCGCGGGCGGTCGGCGCGGAAAGGAGGAGGGGGGCGCAGGGGCAATATCGCCGGGGTCTGCGCTCTCTCCGTTCCCTACGCCGGTATTGCCCGGATCAGGTTCGATGGGTTGGCACATGCCTCTCAGCCCCTGACGGGGCACCCCAACGGATTTCGCAAAGGCTAGCCGCTTCGCGCGCGGCCTACAAGGGCCGTCGCGGGGGATCGCGTCTGGATTGATGAACAGCCTCTGCCGCAGAGCGCCAAGACGGGTCAGCGGATGACAGCCGCCCGCCCCGCCGGAGACAGCGCCTCGATCAGATCAGAGCCCATCCCCGCCATCGCGTCGGCCAGCAGGCTCCCCGTCGTCGGCCCCAGCGTGAAGCCCTGATGCCCATGGCCGAAATTGAGCCACAGCCCGGCATGGCGCGGCGCCTTTCCGACAAGCGGCAGCATGTCCGGCAGGCAGGGGCGATGCCCGTACCACGGCTGATCCTCGACCACGCGGCCAAGGTCGATCTCGCGGCGCATCACCCGCTCGCCAAAGATCAGCTGCGCGCGATCGACCGGATCGGTCTGCCCCACCAGCGCCGCGCCGGTGGCCATGCGCAGACCTTGGGTCATCGGCGACAGCACGAGCCCGTGTTCGGAATCGACACAGGGGCGCTGAAGCGGCGCCGAGCCGGTGAAATGCTGGTGATAGCCGCGCTTCCACACCATGTTGACGCGATAGCCAAACGGTTTCAGAACTTCGGGCGACCAAGGGCCAAGGCAGATCACAGCATGTTCGCCGCTCAGCGGCCCAGCCTCGCCCTGCACTGTCCAGCCGCTGCCCTGCTGCGTCAGGCTTGCTGCGTCACCGCGCGCCAGCCTGCCGCCCCGAGCCACGAAGAGATCGGCATAGGCCCCGGTCAGCCGGCCGGGGCTGGCGCAGGTCCAGCTGCCGGTCCAGTGCAGCGCCCCGGCATAGCGGGTTTGAAACGATGGCTCTTCGCGGGCAAAGGCCGCGCCGTCGAGCGCGCGGAACGGCACGCCGAATTCCGCCTCCATGCGGTGGGCGTATTGCGCCTGCGCGTCAAAGGCGGCGGCGCTGCGATAGAATTCGAAAAAACCGGCCTGCCGGATCAGGTTGCCCTGCCCGGCCGCGTCGATCAGCGGGCCATGATCATCGACGGAGCGGCGCGTCAGCTGCGCATAGATCCGCGACGCGCTGGCATGGCGCTGCGGCGCCGAATTGGCCCAGTAGGACAGTAAGCCCGCCGCCATCTGCAGTACCGGCAGCGGCGACAGGCGCAGCTGATTGCTGCGCCCCGACAGGAATTTCAGCAATGTCGCGGCATCGCGGGGAAAGGCATAGGGCTCCGCCGCTTCGGACTGGATGATCCCGGCGTTGCCGTAGCTGGTTTCCTCGCCCGGCGCGCGCCGGTCGATCAGGGTGACCGCATGACCGCGCGCCTGCAACGCAAGCGCGCTGCCAACGCCGACCATGCCCGCCCCCAGCACCATGACCTCTGACATTTGCGTCCCTTTGCTGTCGCGCCGCGCGTGGCTCAGATGACCGCGATGACCGTGATCTCGAGCTTTGCCTCGATCACCAGCTCTGCGATGACCGTGGTGCGCACTGGGCGTGGCTCGGGGAAATAGCTGGCGTAAACCGCGTTGAAGGCGGCGAAATCCGCCTTGTCGGTCAGATGGCAGGTGGCCGAGACCACATCCGTCAGCGCCAGACCTTCGCCCTTGAGCGTCTCGCGGATGCGCGACAGGCAATTGTGAGTCTGCGCCTCGATGCCCTCGGGCATGCCGCCGGTCTCGTCAAAGCCAAGCTCGCCGGACAGATAAACGGTATTGCCGACGCGGCGGACCTTGGAAAGCGGGATATCGGACATGTGTCACCTCTGGTGTGTTCTATTCTTCATGGCGTTGCTGCCATGGCTGCAAGCCATTGAGCAGTGAACAACAAACGTCAACCACCGGGGGCGCTTGCCTGCCATTGCGCCATGACGATGGGTCGCTGTGCCTCGAGCGCAGGCAGCAGCCCGTCGATCAGCGCGTCAAAGCCGCTGTGAAAGGGAACCTCGGTGCCAGTGGACCAGCGCGCACAAAGGCGCGGGTCTTCATCTGCGGCATCGCCCGCACGCATTCGGGAAACTGCTCGGGCGGCAGCGCATTGAGCGCGCTGTCGAACGCCTGCCCCCAATTGGTCGAGGCGGGGCGGCCATCCGGTGCAAGTTCCATGGTGATAAAGCCGTAGACGCCGCCGATCGGCATGTTCATCGCCTCGATCAGCGGCGGGCCGTCATAGCCCGCGCGGCGCAGCGCCCCAAGGATATCTCGACCATCCCCATATGCGAGGGGCCATTGGCCAGCAGGTTCGCGCCGATCATGTTGGCAAGGTGAGGATGCTACAAAGAGGCTGTTCTGTAACGGTAAAGCAGCTCTTTGATGGTCCAGCGCCAATCCTCGCGCACCTCGCCCGGGTCCATCAGATCGGTGGTGATGCGCGAGGCCAGCTCGGCGAAGAGATCGTGTTTCGAGCCGCCAAGATGGTGGTAGATCGCCGCCGGAGACACCCCGAGCCGCCGCGCCAGTTCGCGCACCGAAAACCCGGCCACGCCGGTTTCGTTCATCAGGCGCAGCGCCGCATCGACCACCGCTTCGCGGGTCAGCCCGACGGCTGCGGCGCGGCCGATCTGCGCGAGGTCAGCGGCCGCTGCAGGCTTTCTCCGGCGCGGGGGATCGAACCCTGCGTGCCGCACGCCGCGGAAGCAGGCAGGCTGTGACGGCGATATCTTGCGGTTAAACCCGCAAAACATCACCGACAGGTCGAGCTTTGCGCAGATGAACGCCATCTCCGAGAGGGGACGTACCCTGCTGGTGGGGGGCGCGCGCGGTGAATTTTGATGGGGTGCTCGATGCGACGGTGCGGCCCGGCGCGCGGGGGGAAACGACGCTGATGCACCCGGCCGAAGGCCACGTTGCGGCGCTTTGGCCGGTGAGCGCGCAGCAAGCTGCTCTGAGCGCAGCGCGGCGAAACGTGCCAGAGGCCGGGGTGCTGCCGTCGAAGGGCGCGCGCGGAGCGGGCAGGATTGCGGGAGCGGACAGAATGATATACAATTTTCAAAGTATATCCAGACGAGGCCGCCATGCAGATCGCAAAATGGGGAAATTCTCTGGCGGTGCGTCTGCCCGCCGAGCTTGTGCGCAAGCTGAACCTGCGCGAGGGCGATCAGATCGAGCTGGTGCCCGGCGAGGCCGGGCTTGCGGTGAGCCGCCAGCCCCGCCCTCAGGAGGTGCTGGACGAGCTGCGCCGCTTTCGTGGCCGGCTGGCCCCCGAAGACAGGCTGAGCCGCGACGCCGCGCATGAGCGCTGAGTTTCTCGACACCAACGTGGTGCTTTACCTTCTGGCGGGCGGCGCCAAGGCCGACCGCGCCGAGGCATTGCTGCTGGCGCGCCCGGTGATCAGCGTGCAGGTGCTTAACGAGGCGCTGGTGAATTGCCGCCGCAAGGCCGGGATGAGCTGGGCCGAAGCCGGGGCGTTTCTTGGCGGCATCGAGCGGCTGTGCCGCGTCGAGCCGTTGAGCGCGCAGACCCACGCCGTGGGCCGCGCGCTGGCCGAACGCTATCAGCTGAGCGTGTATGATGCGATGATCGCCGCCGCCGCCCTGATCGCGGGCTGCGAGACCTTATATACCGAAGACATGCACGCCGGTCTTCTCATCGAAGACCGGCTGCGTCTGGTCAACCCGTTCGCCTGACTATTGCGCCACGCAATCGGCGTAATAGCGCATCACGCCGGTGTCGTCCTTTTCCACCACGAGGCCGTGGATGTCGGTCTCGAATCCGGGGCATTCGCGGGCGAATTCACGGTTGAAGCGCAGGTAATCGACGATCTTGGCGTTGAACACCTCGCCGGGGATCAGCAGCGGGATGCCCGGCGGATAGGGCGTGACCAGCGACGTTGTCACCCGGCCTTCGAGATGGTCGATCTCGACCCGCTCGGTCTTGCGGCGGGCGATATTGGCAAAGGCCGCCGAGGGGGTCATCGCCGGGTGGTGATCGCTGAGGTAGATCTCGGTCGACAGCCGCGCCACGTCGTATTTGGCATAAAGCGCATGCACATGCTGGCACAGCTCATTCAGCCCCATCTTTTCATAGCGCGGCTGCTTGGCGATGAATTCCGGCATCACCTTCCACAGCGGGTTGTTCCTGTCATAATCATCCTTGAACTGCTGAAGCGAGGCCAGAAGCGTGTTCCAGCGGCCCTTGGTGATGCCAATGGTGAACATGATGAAAAAGCTGTAGAGCCCGGTCTTTTCCACCACCACGCCATGCTCGGCGAGGTATTTCGACACGATCGACGCCGGAATGCCGGTTTCGGCAAAGAAGCCATCGATGTTCAGGCCCGGCGTGATGATCGTCGCCTTGATCGGGTCAAGCATGTTGAAGCCGGGCGCCATGTCGCCAAAGCCGTGCCAGCTGTCTTCGCCGCCGGTCTCGACGCCTTCGCTGTCGGTCTTCTTGAGTTCCCAGTCGCGGGTGCGCCCAATGCCTTCTTCGGCAAGCTCTTCCGGGCCCCAGACCTGAAACCACCAGTCATTGCCGTATTGCTCGTCGACCTGCCGCATGGCGCGGCGGAAATCCAGCGCCTCGTCGAGCGATTCCTCGACCAGCGCGGTGCCGCCCGGCGGCTCCATCATCGCCGCCGCCACATCGCAGGACGCAATGATGCTGTACTGGGGCGAGGTCGAGGTGTGCATCAGGTAGGATTCATTGAACAGGTGCCGGTCCAGCGGCACCTCTTCGGCGTCCTGCACCAGAACATGGCTGGCCTGGCTGATCCCCGCCAGCAGCTTGTGCACCGATTGCGTGGCGTAGGTGACGGATTTCTTGGTGCGGCCCCGCTTGCGGCCCATCGAATGGTACTGGCCATAGAACGAATGGAAGGCGGCGTGCGGCAGCCATGCCTCGTCGAAATGCAGGTTCTCGACATAGCCATCGAGCAGGCCCTTGATCACCTCGGTGTTGTAGAGCACGCCGTCATAGGTCGATTGCGTCAGGGTCATGATGCGCGGCTTGATCGCATCAAGATCATAGCCTTCGAGCAGCGGGTTGGCGGCGATCTTGGCCTTGATCGTCTCTGGCTCGAATTCGCTGCGCTGGATCGGGCCGATGATGCCGAAATGATTGCGCGTCGGTTTCAGGAACACCGGAATCGCGCCGGTCATGATGATCGCGTGCAGGATCGACTTGTGACAGTTGCGGTCGACCACCACCACATCGCCGGGGGCGACGGTGTGATGCCAGACCATCTTGTTGGAGGTCGAGGTGCCGTTGGTGACAAAGAAACAGTGATCGGCGTTGAAGATCCGCGCGGCATTGCGTTCCGACGCCCCGATGGCGCCGTTGTGGTCCAGCAGCTGGCCAAGTTCCTCGACCGCATTGCAGACATCGGCGCGCAGCATGTTTTCGCCGTAGAACTGATGATACATCTGCCCGATGGGCGATTTCAGGAAGGCCACGCCGCCCGAATGGCCGGGGCAATGCCACGAATAAGACCCATCCTCGGCGTAATCCAGCAGCTCCTTGAAGAACGGCGGCTGGATGCCTTCGAGGTAGCTTTTCGCCTCGCGGATGATGTGGCGGGCGACGAATTCCGGCGTATCCTCGAACATGTGGATGAAGCCGTGCAGCTCGCGCAGGATATCGTTGGGCAGATGGCGCGAGGTCTTGGTTTCACCGTAAACGTAGATCGGCACGTCGGCGTTCTTCCAGCGCACTTCCTCGATGAACTGGCGCAGGTGCAGCACGGCGGGGTCGAGATCGGGGCCGGGGCTGAATTCTTCGTCGTCGATCGACAGCACAAAGGCCGAGGCGCGGCTTTGCTGCTGGGCGAATTGCGACAGATCGCCATAAGAGGTCACACCGAGCACTTCGAACCCTTCGGTTTCGATGGCGTCGGCAAGGGCGCGGATGCCAAGGCCCGAGGTGTTCTCGGACCGGAAATCCTCGTCGATGATGACGATGGGAAAGCGGAATTTCATGGGCGTCTCCTGTTGGCGCGCCGGGAATTGGCCCCGTTGTTTCGACACGGCCGGGATACGTCAAGGGGGGCAGAAGCGCACGAACCTTCGGGGGTTCAGCGGCGGCAGTGGCCAGATCGCGCCCACGAGGCCCGGACGATTTGAGAAAAAACTCGACCTTGGTCGCATCAAGGGCCAAGGGCATTGCGGCACCAACTTGCCCTGCGACCTGCAGCATATTGAAAACATGACAAATTAAGACCTTTTTAACGCTGCCATGCAAACGATGCATTTCGGAATTGCACCTGCGGCAATTGTGCTGCGGCGCAGCAGCCCCTAAATAGGGTCCCAAGACGCCAAGGCGTACACAAGTTTCCTGGGGCCTTCTCCTCCTCCCTTGGCCCCGGAAATTGGCGGCAACTCTCTCTCCTCCTCCCTGAGAGTTGCCGCCGTCCCTTTCTTTTTCAGCCGTTGCAGATCATTCCGCCGTTGACGTGAATCGTCTGTCCGGTGACGAAAGATCCGTCGCGGCTGGCGAGAAACACGTAGGCAGGCGCAACCTCGCGCGGATGGCCCATGCGCCCCATCGGCGCGGCCATGTTGCGCAGCTTGTCCTCGTCGAAATCGGCAAAGGCGTCCTGTATGTCGGTGATGATTGGCCCCGGCGCGACTTCGTTCACCCGGATCTTGCCAAGCTGCTGCTTCGCGAGAGCGCGGGTAAAGCTGACGATGGCCCCCTTGGTGGCGGTGTAGGGCAGCAGCGTCTCATTCCCGATGAAGGCGTTGATCGAGCTGGTGTTGATGATGCTGGCGCCCTCGGGCATATGCGGCAGCGCGGCGCGCGACAGGTAGAATATCCCGTCCATGTTCACCGCAAAATGGCTGTGCCAATCGTCGTCGCTGACCTCGGTCAGATCGTGATGGGCCTTTTGCATCCCGGCGTTGTTGACCAGCACGTCGATGCCGCCCCACGCCTGCACCACCGCGCTGACCGCTGCCTCGCAATCGCCGCGCTCGGCGGCATTGGCCTGCATCACCAGCACCTCGGCCCCCTCGGCCTCCAGCGCGCGGCGGGTTTCCTCGGCCTTGTCCTCGGCGCTGTGGTAGAGGATCGCCACCTTCGCCCCCTCGCGGGCGAAATGCAGCGCCACGGCGCGGCCAATGCCGCTGTCACCGCCCGAGATCAGCGTGCGCTTGCCGGTCAGCTTGCCAGCGCCGTTGTAGGCGTCGTCGATGTATTCGGGTTCGGGGAAAAACTGGCTCAGTTCGCTCATGTTGGTCTCCGTTCAAGTGTTGATCGCGGCAACCGCGCCGCCGTCGACCCGCCAGGCCGACCCGTTGGTAAAGCTCGCCACGCCCGAGCACAGCATCGCCGCCGCCGCCGCGACCTCTTCGGGCTTGCCGCGCCGTTTCAGCGACAGGTAGGGGCGCTCTTCGTCGAGAAAGCTTGCGATGGCCTCGTCCATCGACACGCCAAGCGCGTCGGCGCGTTTTTCCATCATGCCGTCGGTCATCGGGCTCTCTATGAAGGCGGGCATGACGGCATTCACCAGCACCCCCTTGGGGCCGTAGGGCAGGCTCAGCGCCTTGACGAAGCTAAGCAGCGCTGCCTTCGAGGCATTGTAGACCGCCTCGTCGGGATAAGGCTGCACGGCGTTTTCCGACACGGTGAACACCACCCTGCCCCAACCCTGCTGCGCCATATGCGGCACGAATGCCTTGGCCATGCGCACGCCAGACATGAAGTTGGTGTTCCAGCAGTCGAACCAGTCATCCGTGCTCATGTCGAGCGGGTCGCCCTTGGCGCCGGTGATCCCGGCCATGTGCACGAGGATATCCGCCCCGCCCTTGGCTTCGACATCCGCTTTCAGCGCTTCGATGTCGCTGTCGCTGGTAAGATCGGCAGCGCGAGTGCCGATCACCGCATCGCCCAGATCGGCAGCGGCGGCGTCAAGCGCCCCAGCGCTGACATCGGTGAGAAACAGCTTTGCGCCTTCGGCGGCAAGCGCCTGTGCGGTGGCCTTGGCAATGCCGCCGGCGGCGCCGGTGATCACGGCGATCCGCCCTGAAATCTGCAAATCCATGCGCTGGTGTCCTTTCCTGAGATCAAGGCCCCGCCATGCGGGGGTCAGAGCCGAAACGGGCGCCACCACCCTGCGGTTCCGATGGCGCGGCGCGCTCGCGCAGCCGTGATCGGGCGAATTGCGCGCTACCGCGTTGGGAAGCATGACGCAAAGGACAGCCCCATGACCCACCGCCCCCGCAGCGAAGCCGAGCTGCGCGCCCATATCGCCCGCGTGGCGATGGATGGCGACATTGCCGCCCGCCGCGATGGCTTTGCCCGGTTGGCCGGGCCTCAACCTGTGGGCGAACCCCTTGAGCTTGGCGGTGTGCCCTGCCGCGCCATCGGAACCGGGCCTGACCTGCTGTGGTTGCACGGCGGCGGCTATGTGTTCGGCAGCGCGCAAACCCATCTGATGCTGGCTGCCGCGCTGGCCAAAACGGGGCTGCGGGTGATCCTGCCCGACTACCGGCTTGCGCCAGAGCACCCGTGGCCCGCGATGCTGGAGGATGCGCTGGCGGTGCTGGGCGCGCTGGGGCCGGTATGTGTGGGTGGAGACAGCGCGGGCGGGCATCTGGCGCTTGCCCTCGCGCGGCGCCAGCCCTGCCTCGGGCTGGCGCTGATCTCGCCCAACACCGACCGCACCGGGCGCTGCACCACGCGGCAACGCGGCAGCGACGCGATGAACGATGACGCCACCGATGCATGGCTGGGGCGCATCGCCCTGCCCGGCCTGCCGCCGGACGATCCTGACGTCTCGCCGCTGGGCAGCGATCTGTCGGGCCTGCCGCCGCTGCATCTGGAACTGGCCGGGGCCGAGATCCTGCTGGATGACGGCCTGCTGCTGGCGCGCGCGGCGGCGCTTCAGGGCGTGGATGTCTCGCTGCACGTGACGCCGGGGCTGTTTCACCTGTTCCCGCTATGGCCCGACGCGGTTGCGCAAGGCGCCGCGGCGCTGGGGCGTATTGCGGCCTTTGCCCGCGCCGCCAGCGAGCGCAATGTTGGTTCGGCGGGAACCCGCTCGCCCCTGCCGGGTTAACCCCGAGACAGGAGCCGACCATGACCTCAGATCCCGACACCACTTGGGCCGCCCGCCCCGCCGAGTTGCAGCGCCGCCACTGGATCAGCGCCGCCAAGGATGTCTGGACCGGCATCTCCCGCGACCGGCTGAGCCTCATCGCCGCCGGGATCGCCTTTTTCGGCCTGCTGGCGCTGTTTCCCGCGATCACCGCCCTGATGGCCATCGCCGGGCTGTTCCTGACCCCCGGTGACGTGACCGCTCAAATCCAGCAGATCTCGGCGATGATGCCGCCAAGTGCCGCAGACATCGTCATCGAACAGGCGAAGAGCGTTGCCGGCAGCGATCAGGGCGGGCTGGGCCTTGCCGCCGCGCTGGGTGTGATCATTGCGCTCTATTCGGCGTCGGCGGGGGTGTCGAACCTGATCGCTGGGCTGAACGTCTGCTACGGCGTGCGCGAGTCGCGCAATTTCATCAAGCTAAAGGCCGTCACCATGGTGATGACACTGTTGCTGATCGTGGCCTTCCTGATGTCGCTGTCGGTGGTGCTGGTTCTGCCGGGGGTGCTGTCGTTGCTGCAACTTGGCGCGACGGTCGAGATCACCGTGTCGATCCTGCGCTGGATCCTGCTGCTTGGCTTTACCGTGACCGGGATCGCGCTGATCTATCATTTCGGCCCGGACCGCCGCCCGGCGCGCTGGCGCTGGGTGACACCCGGCGCATTGATCGCCTGCCTGCTGTGGATCGTCGCCTCGTTCGGCTTTTCGCTCTATGCTGAAAATTTCGGCAGCTATCAGGAGACCTTTGGCTCGCTCGCCGGGGTAGTGCTGCTGCTGTTCTGGCTGTGGATCTCGGCGTTCATCGTGCTGCTGGGCGCACGGATCAATGCGGCACTCGAAGACCAGACCCGCGCGCCGACGCAACAGGCGGACTGACGTTCAGGTTTCGAAACGCCGGCCGATCATCATCACGGTCGAACCGGTCCTGCGACAAGGCCCGGCACCGAAAGACAGGGGCAGCGCTGTTGCCCCCCCTGCCCCGGCAAAGGGTGGCGACGTGGATGTGAAGGTCCGGAGGATATCGCCCAGTATCTGATCAGGCTGGCCTCGGACCGCAGGGTCGCGCTTTGCAAAGAAAGCCCGGTCTGAAACCGCGCCATCGGCGGTATTTACATGCCAATTTTCGAATATATCAGAACGCCAAGCTCTCTTGGGACAAGCGGTTGCGCCCCTGTTTCTACGCCCCGCGCTCGAGGATGAGCAGATCGCGCGCTGGCATGCCCACCGCAATGTTGCGCGGGGCCAGCCCCATCAGCCGGCGCGGAACGTCGGTGACCATGGGGATGGCCTCGGCGGGTGGCAACCCGACATGCTGCATCAGGTTCACGAGGCAGTCGCGCAGGCTGACATGAGCGCCCGCCAATGCGCCTTCGGCATTGATCAGCCGCCCGTCCTGCACCTGTATCTGCGCCCCGTACAGCATGAAATGATCCGGCCCGCCCACCGTTGCCATGGCATCGCTGACGGCAAAGCACAGCCCCGCACGCGGCCGTGCCCGCAGCGCGATGCGCAGCATCGGCCACGAGACATGGATGCCGTCGCAAATCAGCCCGCAGGCGACCTCTGACTCGATCGCCGCCCCCAGCAGTCCCGGCGCGCGCGAGGTCATCGGATCCATCGCGTTGAACAGATGCGTGACGCAGGAAACGCCGCGGGCAAACGCCGCCTGTGCCTCGTCATAGCTGGCGGCGCTGTGACCCGCCGACACCACCGCGCCGCACGCGACCAGCGCCGCCAGCAGCGCCGGGTCGGCCAGTTCGGGCGCGAGGGTGATCATCACCGCGACCCCCTGCCCCCGTAACCGCTCGACCAGCGCCACGCTGCGGCGATCAAGCGGGCGCAGAAACCGCGCCGCATGGGTGCCGCGCCGCGCCGGGGCAAGATGCGGCCCTTCGATGTGCAACCCCAGAATGCCAGTGTCGCCATGGCAGGCCAGAACCGCATCGGCGGCGGCCTCGGCAACTTCGGGCGCGTCGGTGATCACGGTGGGAAGGATATCGCCGGTGCCCAGCTTGCGATGTGCCGCCGCGATGGCGCGCAGCCCATGTGGCGTCGGTGTGTCGTTCACCATCACGCCGCCGCCGCCGTTCACCTGAAGATCGCTCAGCAGCGGGGTGATCAGCGCCACCTCGCGGGCGGGCGCATCGCTGCGGGGGCGGATGGCGACAAGCCGGTCGCCCTCGATCACCAGCTCTTGCCCGCCGTGCAACCGACCGTCGCGCCACAGCCCTGTCGGGGCGATCACCTGCCGCATATCCTGTCTCCTTCGTACTGAGCCGAGCGATGACCGCCGATGCGGCGCAGGTCAAGGGCATGATATCCGCGAGCATGGGGTTTCACCGGCGCGCCCGCATCCCCAGATCAAGAGGACGACTCGCCATTTGACCCCGAACACCGGAGCGTTGCCATGACGACCAGATTGCTTGCCGCCCTTTGTGCCCTTGCCTTGCCGCTGCCCGCGCTGGCGCAGGATTTCAACGCCGCGCCGCCCAACGCGCCGGATCAGCGCCCGGCCTTTGCCGGACAGACCCGCGCGCCGGTGATCGACGATGACACCGCGCTGCGCAGCACCGTCATCGCCAGCGGGCTGCGCAATCCCTGGGGGATGGACCAGCTGCCCGACGGGCGTTGGCTGGTCACCGAGCGCATTGGCCGTTTGCGCCTGATCACGCCGGAGGGCAAGGTCAGCACGGTGCGCGGCTTGCCCGAGGTTGATGATCGCCGTCAGGGCGGTTTGCTCGACGTCGCCGTGGCGCCGGATTTTGCCCAGACCCGCCGCGTCTGGTGGAGCTATGCCGAACCGCGCGGCGGTGGGCGCAACGGCACATCTGTCGCCACCGGGGTGCTGTCTGACGACGAGGCGCAGATGCAGAATGTGCGTGTGATCTTTCGCCAGCAACCGGCGTGGGACTCGACGGCGCATTTCGGCTCGCGGCTTGTCTTCGACTGGCAAGGTGCGCTGTTCGTCACCACCGGGGACCGCAGCCTGCCAGAGCCGCGCGCCTTGGCACAGGACGTGACCACGCATCTTGGCAAAGTGCTGCGGATCTCGCCCGCGGGCGGCGCGGCCTCTGGCATCCCCTCAATACCGGGAGCACAGCCCGAGATCTGGTCACTGGGCCATCGTAACCTTCAGGCCGCAACGCTGGGCCCTGATGGTGCGCTTTGGACAGTTGAACACGGGCCGCGCGGCGGCGATGAGTTGAACCGCCCGGAGGCCGGCAAGAATTATGGCTGGCCGGTGATCACCTATGGCGAAGATTACAGCGGCGACCCGATTGGCGCGGGCCTGACCTCGAAGCCGGGGCTGGAGCAGCCGCTGTATTACTGGGACCCGGTGATCGCACCCTCGGGGATGGTGTTCTATGACGGCGCGCTGTTCCCCAATTGGCAGGGCAGCCTGTTGATCGGTGCGCTGGCCGGGCAGGCGCTGGTGCGTCTTGAACTGGATGGCCGCACCGTGAGCGGAGAGGCGCGCTATCTTCAGGGGCAGGGCCGGGTGCGCGATGTTGACGTTGCCAGTGATGGCGCGGTGATGATGCTGACCGATGCGCGCAACGGATCTCTGATCCGTCTCGTACCGCAATAGGCGCGAATATTAACAGCTGTTAAGCTGCGTACGGTTGGCTCATTGGGCCTTAACAGCTGTTAAGGCAGCAGACAGGCCCGGCGTTTCGCAAGGGCAGCGATCATGCCCGCGCCATCGAACCTGCCTTCCATTGCACGTTTTGCAAGGGCTCTCAGATATGCGCCCGGCGAGCGAATTTCAGAGAAGCGCTCCAGCATCGACACCACCGCAACAGAGGCATGGGTGGCGCCCATGCGTTGGCGCGCCTCTTCCCAGGCTGGCCTGTCGATGCCCATGGACGCGCACAGCCGATCCGCTGCGGCGTGCAGATCGGGCCAGCTTTGGATCGGTTCAGGGTTGAAGGTTTCGAGGCTTGGGCAGTTCTCTGTCAGGCAAAGCAATGTGCAATCCTGCGCGGGATTTTCGGCGATCTGCTGAACAGGAACAGAATGATCTATTTCTGTCCTCTGTTGGTGCTGCTCATTCTGGGCGTCAGAGCTGCCGGAATCCGCTGCAATCACAGGGCCGAGCTTGCGCTGAATCCCGTCGATCGCGGCGGTCAGCTCCGCCTGAATCTCATCCAGCTTTTCGGTCGTCAGCTTGCGTCGAAGCGCCCTTGCAGTCAGCAGGCACAGATCCGCCAGCGGCGCGTCGGGCACACCATGCGCTTCGGCCAGCGCCAGCAGCGCGGCCAGATCGCGGCGCATCAGGCTGACGGTTTCGCGCTGCGCGCGCAGCGCACGCTCGGCCTCGCGGGCGGCATTTGCGGCGCTGAGAATCCGCGCCGACATCCGGGGCAGGGGGGAGAGATCGAAGCCAAAGGCGGTCGGCACCGCCGCGCCCCGGCGCACGTAGCGTTTGCCGTTCGGGCTGTCGCGGCGGATCAGCAGCCCGGCCTCGACCAGCCGGGAAAGGTGGCGACGCATGGTCGAACAGGCCATGCCGTTCAGCCGCTCGCAGATCGCACGGTTCGACGGGAACACTACCATCGGGCCGCGCCCCAGCGTCGCCGAGGGATGAAAGCTGAGCAGCGCCTGCAACACCGTCAACTCGCGGCTGCTCACGCCAAAGGCGTCGCGGGCCACCGTCAATTCGCGAAACAGCGCCCATTTGTCGAGTTCAGGCATCGGTTCGGGCAACGATTCAGGCCCGGCGGCATCGGTCAGATGCGCGCAGGTGAGCGGCCGTTGAAACGGCGAAATCGGGGTGTAGTCCATGTCGATGTCACGAAGGCAAAGATAGTGCGGCCCGCGAATCGCTTTGCGCTTGCGGGATCAAGACGGGGCCGCTATCTTCAGAGGTGCGAAAACTGAGTTTCAGCGGGCCATGTCTCGTACGAAACCCATCAAGGTCTCGTGAAGCTTGCTTCTCGGGGCCTTTTTTATTGTCTTGCCTCTGCTCGTGCCTCCTTTTTCAGTGTTGCTCGATGGTCAGTCTTCCGGCGCCTGTTTCCAGCGCGCGTGAAGCTCTTGCAGCAGCGTGGGGGCCTGTGCCTCCAGCCAGCGTGCGAAATCCTTGTCCTCTGCCCGCAACTCCAGCCGCAGCGAGCGGCCGAGCGCGGTGCGCAGCGTGCCGATGCCGTCCAGCGCAAGGCCTGCGTTCGCGGCCGGCGCGGCCTTCACTGCGGTCAGCACCGCCAGAAACGCCGCGTCCGAGCCATGATCGCGCGCTTGCAGCGCCACCGCTACCAGAGCGGGCGGCGAGGGGGCGTCGAGCCGTTTCTTCAGCTCCTCCCAGCGCGGGCGGCCGATGCCGGGGGCCGCGCCGATGGCGGCAATCAACTCGGGGCCAACCGCGCGCACCACGCCGAGCAGCTGCGACACTGCCGCCTCGGTCAGGCCCAGCACCTCGGCGACGCCGCGACCGCTGCGCAGATCGGGGCCAAGTTGATCGCTGTCGAGCAGCTGCGCTGCCACCAGCGCGCGTTCGATGAAGCTGAGATCGCGGCGAGCCTGATTCTCCAGCAGCTGGTCCTTGAGCGCCTGATCGTCATCGAGATCGGCGACGATGGCCCGCACCGGCAGCCCCAGCGCCTCGCAGGCGGCAAGGCGGCGGCGGCCATAGATCAGCTGGTAACGCCCGCCATCGCCGGGCCGCACCAGGATCGGCACACGCTGACCGCCTGCCGCGATCGAGGCTTGCAGCTCGGCGAGGTCCAGCGACAACCGATCCTCGAGTCGCCCGTCGGTGTCGATCTGGCTGACCGGGATCTCGGTGATGCCCTCGCGCAGGCGGGCGCTTTGCTCGGCCTCGCGCGCAAGACGGCCTTCCTGCGCGTCGGGTGCATTGCGCAAGGTCTGAAGCGGCAGGCCGAGTTTGGGTTTGCGAGCCATCAGCGCCCCCATGTCTTTTGCAACAGCGCCGCGATCTCGTCGTTCACGGCATTCATCGAATCGATCGCGCGGTCAAAGGTGGCGCGGGTGAAATCCTTGCGTTCGGCCTCGTAAAGCGTCTGCTTGGTGAGGCCCGCATCGGAAATGGCAGTGGATTCGACCATCTGGTTGACCAGCACCGCGCGCCCGAATAGCCCGCGGATAAAGGCGATCACCTCGGTCTGCGGAGCATCGCCCACTTTGTAGCGGGTCGGCAGGAAGCGCAGCCAGTCAAACCGCAGATCGGCCCCGGCGTCGCGGATCACCGACAAAAGGTCCGAGGTCATGCGCAGGAATTGCGACATCGACATCAGGTCGAGCATCTGCGGATGCACCGTTACCAGCACCCCGGTCGAGGCGCTGAGCGCGCTCATGGTCAAAAAGCCCAGCTGAGGCGGACAGTCGATGACCACCACGTCGTAATCGGCCTCGACCTCATCGAGCGCATCGCGCACCCGGGCAAAGAACGCCCGTGCCCCGCCGCGCGCAATCGCCGCCGGGGTCTCATGTTCGAATTCCATCAGCTCAAGATTGCCAGGAATCAGGTCAAGCCCGCGCATGTAGGTCTTGCGGATGACATCGCGGATCGGCATCGGCGCATCGTAGCGCACCGCGTCATACAGCGTGCCACCATCGGCGAGGTCGACTTCCGGCTGGATGCCATGCAGCGCCGACAGCGAGGCCTGCGGGTCAAGATCCACCGCCAGCACCCGGTAGCCGGTCAGCGCGAGGCGCTGCGCCAGATGTGCGGAGGTGGTGGTCTTGCCGGACCCGCCTTTGAAATTGACCACCGAGATCACCTGAAGCGGGTCATCCCCGCGCCGCCCGGGCAGATAGGTTCCGGGCTTTTTCGCCTTTGATTCAAGCGCTTCGCGGATCTGCCACAGATCGTCGAGCGTGTAGCGGCGGTGGTTCCCGGCGGTCATCTCGACCTCGGGGATCTTGCCTTCGCGGTGCAGCTTGCGCAGGTAGGTGTGATCGACATGCAGCAATTCGGCGGCTTCGCCACTGGTCAGGCTGCGCATCTGTTTGCGCGCGTCAGGCGGGAAATGCGCCTCGCGCTGCGCTTGCAGATTGGCAGCGAGCAGCTCGGCATATTGGCCGATTGCCGTATCGAGGTCCAGATCACTGTCGTTCATCGCCTGCCCGCCTCGCCCGGCCATATGCCCCTGTTCAAGGTCACTGGCATTTTCGTGGGCGCGTTTTTTGTCGAATACATCGGTATTTTTCGAGACTATTGCGCGCTACACCGGATTCGTGCAAGCGGTTTTTGTGGCGCGCGGTGCGGGGCGAGCGGTTTGTCCCGATTTTATCCACAGAGTTGTACGGCGATCCGGGCGGGTGGGCCAGCCCGGATTGGCGGTTCAGATCAGGTCTCTGCCAGCGCCAGCGCGTTTTGCCAGTCGCGGGCATGGGCGCGCAGCGCCTCGGCGTTGGCGGGCAGCGGATGGGCCTGGGTGCCGGCCCGCATGTCTGGCGCAAACAGCAGCGCCGCCCCGATCGAGGTGCCGGTGGCAGAGCTGGCAATCTCGACCCCGCCGGGGCGCAGCGCGGCCAGCATGTCGAGCAGCGCAGCATTGCGCGCCGCCGGCCCTTCGACAATCACCGGTCCCTCTGCGCCGATCAGCGAAAGGCAGGCGTCGCTCATCAGGGCCATGTACCATGCCAGCGCGCAGAGCCGCGCGCCGTCGTTTGTGGGCGGTACCGTCCAGCGGTGCTGACGGTCGGGGAATGGCCCGCATCCCGGCACCACGGCGGGCAACAGGTGTATGCGGCTGGCGAGCACCTCGGCGGGGCAGGGGGGCGCGCGGCGTCCCTCGCTGATCAGCGCGTGTTCGCGCCCGCCCATGAACCGCGCCGAGGGCACCGGCGCGCCAAAGGCGTTGACGTTCATCAGCGTGTCGCGGGCCGGGTCAAGCGTGGTCTGCGCGCCGCCCACCGCCATGGCAATGACCCATGTGCCGGTCGAGACCACCGAAAACGGCCCCGACCGCCCGAGCAGATGCGGCAGCAAGGATGCATTGCTGTCGTGGATGCCGCAGGCGACGGGGGTGTGCGGAGCCAGCCCGGTCTGCGCGGCGATCTGCGGCGTGATGGTTCCCAGAACATCCGAGGCCTTGCGCGGCGGGGCCAGCCTGCCGCCAAGACCGAGCCTGCCGAGCAGCGCCGAGGCGCGCGCCTCGCGCGGCAGCCACAGATCGGTATGGCAGCCAAGCGAGGACATGTCGCTGGCGAGCGCCCCGGTCAGCCGGAACCCCCAATATTGCGGATAGGTCACGATCTGCGCGACGCGCTGCGCCAGCGTGGGGTCTTGCGCCAGTTGCCAGTGCAGCTGCGCGCCAAGGTTCAGCCCCAGTGGCAGGCGCGGGCTGCCGGTTTCGGCAAAGGACGGGCGAAGCGCGTCATAACCGGCGGCACTCTGCTCTGGCCCGTCATGTTCGTAATCCAGCATCGGCGCGGCCAGAGCGCCCTGCGCATCCAGCAGCACCGCCGCCGCGCCATGGGTGGTGACGGAAATCGCATCCACGTCATGTTCGGCGTGAAAGGCGGCAAGGTGATGCAGGAAGAACGCCCAATGCCCGTCAAGATCGAAGCTTGGCCAGGGCGGGCCGGGGATCACCGTATTGGGGCGGGTCACCACGGCGATTTCCTCGAGCCGGTCCAGATCGACCAGCGCCAGCTTGGCGTTGGTCTTGCCGACGTCGATCACGGCGATATGGCGCGGCGCAGTCATGGCAGGTGGAACACGGTTTGCAGCGGCACCTCGACGGGGCTGTCATCGGCATTGGTGGCCATGATGTCGGCCATCATCGCCCACCAGCGCCGCACCGCCGGATGTTGCGGCAGTGCGTCCATGCCATGATCTTCGCGCCGCCAGAGCACGGCGAAAAGCGCATTGGTGTCAGGGTCGTGGTGGATGGAATAATCCTCGACCCCGGCCGCGCGCAGCGCGTCGACCAGCTCGGGCCAGATGGCGTCATGGCGGCGCTTGTATTCCGCCAGCTGGCCGGGGTGCAGCGTCATGCGAAAGGCGATCTTTTGCATCGGCCTATGCCCCCCATCGCAGCATCGACCAGAGCCGGGGCAGGGCAATCACCCCGATCAGCAGCGCGCCGATGACGATCGACATCACGATCCCCGGCACGTTCAAAAGCCCCAGCCCAAAGGTCACCAGCCCCATCACAAATGCGGCGATCACCACACCGGGGATCGACCCCGCCCCGCCAAGGATGCTGACCCCGCCGAGCACCACCATGGTGACGATCTCCAGCTCCCACCCCATCGCGATGCTGGGCCGGGTGGACCCCAGACGCGAGGTTAGGCAGATCGCCGCGATGCCCGACATTAGCCCGGTGAGCAGGAACAGGATAAAGCGCACCCGCTGCACCCGGGTGCCGGAAAACAGCGCGCCGGTGGCGTTGTTGCCAATGGCAAACACCGAGCGGCCAAAATTGGTCTTGTGCAGCAGCACGCCAAAGGCCACCGCCAGCAGCGCAAACAGCACGAATTCGAACGAGACCACCCAGAACACATAGCCTTGGCCGAAAAATGCAAAGCTGTCGGGATAGCCCCGGTAGGCCTGATCGCCCAGCACGATATAGGCGATGCCGCGATACAGGCTCATGGTGCCAATGGTCACCACGATCGACGGCAAGGCCAGCCGCGTCACCAGCGCCCCGTTGAAGGCCCCCGCCGCCAGCCCGGTGCCCAGCCCAATGGCCACCAGACCCGGCGTGCCGACCCCGGCCTGCACCGCCGCCCCCATCGCAGTGGAACACAGCGCAATGATCGAGGCCACCGACAGGTCGATATCCCCCGCGATCACAAGCAGCGCCATGGCAAAGGCGATCATTGCCTTTTCGGTGAAGTTGAACGTCGCATCGCTAAGGTTCCACGCGTCGAGGAAATACGGCGAGGCAAAGCAATTGGCGACAAAGATCGCCACGGCGACCAGCAGCAGCAGGCTTTCCCAGCTTTTCAGACGGCGCGCCAGCGGCGATTGCAGCCGGTCGGGAATGGGGTGAGAGAGGCTCATGCTGCTGTCTCCGCCTTGCGCAGGATGATCCTGCCTTTTGTCTTGCCTGCCTTGGCGTTGAACGCCACGGCAAGGATGATCGCCGCGCCGGATATCGCCAGCTGCCAGAAGGGCGAGATGCCCACCACCGGCAGCGCGTTCTTGATGACGCCAAGGAACAGCGCGCCGAGCACCGCGCCCGCGACCGAGCCGATGCCGCCGGCGATGCTGACGCCGCCGATCACCGCCGCCGCTACGGTATCAAGCTCGAAGCCGCCCGCGATGTCGACATAGGCGACCGCATAGCGCGACACCCACAGATAGCCGGTCAGCCCCGCCAGCGCGCCCGAGATGGTATAGGCGGCAAAGCGCGTGCGCCCCACGTCGATGCCGGTGTAGACGGCGGCATTGGGATTGCCGCCCACCGCATAGACCGCCCGGCCAAGCGCGGTGCGCGTCATCAGCAAGAAGAACGCCGCAACGGTAACGATGGCGATCCAGCTCAGCATCGGCAGGCCCAGCAGCTCGGCGCGGGGAAAGGCCTTGAACGCGTCTGACATCTCGTGGCTGTTCACCCATTTTCCTTCTGAAATCAGGAAGATGATGCCGCGAAAGATGGTCATGGTGCCCAGCGTCACCACGATCGACGGGATATCCAGTTTCCACACCAGCAGCCCGTTGATCATGCCCATCACCGTGCCAAGCGCCACCGCGATCAGCAGCAGGGCCGCCACCGGCAGCCCCGGAAAGGCGATGTTCAGCATCGCCGTGCACATGCCGGTCAGCGCCAGATTTGCCGCAACCGATAAATCGATGCATTTGGTCAGGATCACCACCATCTGCCCCAGCGCCAGCAGGATCAGCGGCGAGGTGTCGTTGAACACCGCCGCAAGATTGCCGGGGCTGACAAAGGCCGGAAAGCGCGTGGCGATCAGCAGCAGCAGCGCCAGAATGGCACCCGCAAGAATGGTCTCGCGCGCCTTGAGAATGCTCATGTGCGGGTCTCCGTGTGGGCTTGGGTGATGCCGGCGGCGTGGCGGACAAGGGTTTCGGGGGTCATCTCGTCGCCGCTCAGCTCGGCGGCCATACGCCCTTCGCGCATGACGATGATGCGGTCTGACATGCCCAACACCTCGGGGATTTCTGAGCTGACCATGATCACCGCCAGCCCCTGCGCCGCCAGTTCCGCCATGAAGTCATGCACCGCCGCCTTGGAGCCGATGTCGATGCCCTTTGTCGGCTCGTCGAGGATGATGATGCGGGGCTGCGTCGCCAGCCATTTCGCGATGACCACCTTTTGCTGGTTGCCCCCCGACAGCGTGCCCAGCTCGGTATCAAGCGAGGCCGCCCGCAGTTCCAGCCGTTCGCAATATTGCCGGGCCAGCGCGAATTCCTCGGCCAGCCGCAGGAAACCGCGCCGTGACGTGCGCCCCAGCGAGGGCAGCGTGACGTTCTGAAAAATCGGCAGCGCGGTGATTGCGCCCTGATGGCCGCGATCTTCGGGAACATAGACAATGCCCGCGGCGATGGCCTCGGCGGGAGAGCGGATCTGCTGCGCGGCGCCGTCGATGCGGATCGCCCCGCCAGAGGGCCGGGTGATGCCGAACAACGATTGCATCACCTCAGAGCGGCCAGCGCCGACAAGGCCGTAAAAGCCGAGGATCTCGCCTTGCTTCAGGCTGAACGAGATGTCCTCGAATTCGGTCGGGTGGCTGTAATCGGTCACCGACAGCACGTCGTCGCCGTGGCTCGGGCTGCGCTTTGGAAAGACATGCGCCACCTCGCGGCCCACCATCATCTGCACCAGCGCGTCATTGTCGGTGTCTTCGATGCGCCCCTCGCCGATGAACTGGCCATCGCGGAAGACGGTGTAATTGTCGGCGATGCGGAAGATCTCGTCGAACTTGTGGCTGATGAACAGGATCGCCTTGCCCTGCGCCTTCAGGGTGTCGACCAGATCGTACAACTCGTGGATTTCCTTGTGCGACAGCGCCGCGGTAGGTTCATCCATGATCACCACGCGGGCGTCGATCGACAGGGCGCGGGCAATCGCCACCATGTGTTTCGATGCAATGCCCAGATCGCGCAGCCGCGCCGTGGGGGCAAGGTCGGAGCCGATGCCCTGCAGGATCTCGCGGGCGCGGGCATGGGTCTGCGCCCAGTCGATCAGGCCGAACCGGCCACGGGGGGCGTGGCCCAGAAAGATGTTCTCGGCGACGGAGAGCTCATCGAACAGCACGGTTTCCTGATGGATCGCGGTGATTCCGGCATCGGCCGCCGCCTGGGCGCTGGCAAAGCGGATTTCCTTGCCGTCGAGCAGGATGCGCCCCGCGCTTGGCTGATAGATGCCGGTCAGCGTCTTGACCACGGTCGATTTGCCCGCGCCGTTTTCGCCCACCAGCGCCGTCACCTCGCCCGCATACAGCTTCAGCGTGACGTTCGACAGGGCGCGCACGCCGGGAAAGGTCTTGGTGATGCCGTCCAGCGCCAGCACCGGGGTCGGGCGGGCCATGACGGCAGGATCGGGGCGCGTATCGGCCCGCGTGTCGGTCTGCATCAGCATCTTGAAGTCACCTGTGAAGGGCCCCGGCGCAGCCGCCGGGGCGATGGACAAGGATCAGAAGATCGACTTGAACTCTTCGACGTTGCTGGCGTCGTAGACGAAGGGATCGGCCATCGCGCCGACGGTGTCGTCATCCAGCGTCACGGCGCCCATGCGGCCCATGGGGATTTCGCCGCCCGGCTCGGCGGTGGCCTCGCTGCTGGCCAGCGCATAGGCGATCATCGTTGCGGAATAGCCAAGATCGATCGGATTCCAGATCGCAAAGCTTTTCGACGCGCCGGACTCCACCGCGCCCGCCATTTCCGACGGCAACCCAAGGCCGGTGACATTCACCTGCCCGATCTTGCCCGCATCCGCCACCGCCTGCGCGGCTGCCACGATGCCCACCGAGGTCGGCGCGATGATTGCATCCAGATCCGGGTAGGACGCCATCAGCCCCTGTGCCTCGCGGTAGGATTTATCGGCAAGATCATCGCCGTAGACCGTGGCAACCAGCTCGATCCCGGCATAGTCGGGCAGCACCTTCTTCATCTCGTCGATCCAGATGTTCTGGTTCGTCGCGGTGGCCGAAGCCGACAAAAGCGCCACCTCGCCGCCATCGGGCATGTTGTCGGCGGCCAGCTTGAGGATCATGTTGCCGATCAGCTCGTTGGACGAGGGGTTGAGATGCATCATCCGTCCCTCGGGGGCCACGCCGCTATCCCAGGAGATCACCGTGATGCCGCGCTGCATCGCCTTTTTCAGCGCGGGCACCAGTGCGTCGTAATCATTGGCTGACACGGCAATAGCATCGACCCGCTGGGCGATCAGCGAATTGATCACCTCGATCTGGCCTTCGGCGGTGGTGTCGGTGGGGCCGGTGTAGATGATTTCCGTGTCGCCCAGCTCGGCGGCGGCTTCCTCGGCGCCCTTGGCGGCGGCCTCGAAAAAGCCGATCCCCAGCGCCTTGACCACCAGCGCGATGCGCATGTCCTCGGCCTGTGCGGCGCTCGCGCCCAACATGGTCGCGGCCATCGCCACCCCTGTCATCAGTGTCTTTATCGCGCTCATCTCTTTTCCTCCCTGAGCAAGCGTTGTGTGTTCCGTCACCCTGCGGTGCCGTCCTCCTCCTGCGCCGCGTCCAGCGATGCGACGATCAGTTCCACCCCGGCCGTGTCCAGCATCTCTCGCGCGCGCGGGCTGATGCCGTCATCGGTGATCACGGTGTGAATGCGTTCGAGCGGGCACAGCACCAGCGACGAGCGCGCCTCGAATTTCGTGCTGTCGACCAGCACAACCAGCTCGTCCGCCTGCCCGATCAGCTTGTGTTCGGCCTGGATCAGCAGCGGGTCGGCCTCCATCAGACCCAGCGGGCCAAGGCCCTGCGCCCCCATGAACATGCGCCGCGCATAGAAATTATGGGTGACGTCGTTTTCAAACGGGCTGAGCACGATCTGCTGTTCGCGGTAGATCACCCCGCCCGGCAGCATCACCGTGTTCTTGGAATGCTTGAGCAGATGTTCGGCGATGGGGAATGAATTGGTGAAGACCTGCAAGCGGCGGCTGGCCAGCGGGTGCACCATCTGAAACGTCGTGGTGCCGCCGTTGATGATGATCGGCTCGCCGTCGGACACCAGATCGACCGCCGCCCGCGCGATGGCCTGTTTCTGCCGCGTGCGCAGGGTTTCGTTGACCGCAAAGGTGCGGCCCGCAAGGCCGACGAACTGCGGCGGCGCGAGGGCCTCGGCCCCGCCGCGCACCCGGCGCAGTTTCTTTTGCATGTGAAGGGTGGCGATGTCGCGGCGGATGGTTGCCTCGGACACGCCGGTCAGCGCCACGAAATCCGGCACCGTCACGACGGGGCGGTCCTGAACGGCGGACAGGATCAGCCTGTGGCGTTCTGACTCGTGCATACGTTCCTCCCTCTTCCGGCGCTTACATTGCAGAGCGGTTCGCGCATAGTCAATCACAAACGCGCATGTGTTCGCATTAAATTCGCGAATGATGATTGAAAATGATTGTTTGTGATTGACAATGCGCGGAGCGCAGCGCAGCTTTTAGGCAGGAGAAGACACGGGCCATGCGCCCATCTGGGAGAAAATCATGCTTCAGACCATCCCCGCACCGCGGCTTGAAAGCCTGTGGGACGATGCCCGCGCCAAGACCATGAGCGAGCCGGAAAAGCTGCTGTACCGCTCGAACCTGCTGGGCTCTGACAAGCGCATCACCAATTACGGCGGCGGCAACACCTCGGCCAAGGTCGACATGCCCGATCCGCTGACCGGCGAGACGGCGCAGGTGCTCTGGGTCAAGGGCTCGGGCGGCGATGTCGGCTCGATGGCGCTTGACGGGTTCGCGACGCTGTACATGGACAAGCTGCGGGCGCTCAAGGGCAAGTACCGCGGGCTTGCCCATGAGGACGAGATGGTCGGCTACCTGCCGCATTGCACCTTCAACCTGAACCCGCGCGCGGCCTCCATCGACACGCCGCTGCATGCCTATGTTCCCAAGGCGCATGTCGATCACATGCACCCTGACGCGATCATCGCCATTGCCGCTTCGTCCGACAGCCGGGCGCTGACCGAAGAGATTTTTGGCGGCACCATCGGCTGGCTGCCGTGGAAAAAGCCGGGTTACGAGCTGGGCCTGTGGCTGGAAAAATACTGCCTCGAAAACCCCGACGCCAAGGGGGTGGTGCTGGAATCGCACGGGCTGTTCACCTGGGCGGATGATGCCAAAGACTGCTATCTGCTGACGCTGGAGATCATCAACACCGCCATCGCATGGTTTGCGCAAAAGACTCGCGACGGCGATGCGTTTGGCGGCCCGCTCCATCGCGCGCTGCCCGAACCCGACCGCCGCGCCATTGCGGCGCAGCTGATGCCGGCGATCCGCAGGCATGTGTCGGGCAAACAGCACATGGTCGGCCATTTCGATGACAGCGACGCGGTGCTGGAATTTGTCAACGCGCACGACATGGCGGCTCTGGCGGCGCTCGGCACCTCTTGCCCGGATCATTTCCTGCGCACCAAGATCCGCCCGCTGGTGGTGGATTTCGACCCCGCACAGGGCAATACAGACGCGGTGCTGGAAGGCTTGCCCGCCCAGATCAAAGCCTATCGCGATGATTACGCCGCCTATTACGAGCGCTGCAAACACCCCGACAGCCCGGCGCTGCGCGACCCCAACGCGGTGGTCCATCTGGTGCCCGGCGTTGGCATGATCACCTTTGCCAAGGACAAGGCGACGGCGCGGATTTCGGCGGAATTCTACGTCAACGCGATCAACGTCATGCGCGGCGCCTCGATGGTCAGCAGCTATTGCGGCCTGCCCGAACAGGAAGCCTTCGACATCGAATACTGGCTGCTCGAAGAGGCCAAGCTGCAGCGCATGCCAAAGCCCAAATCGCTGGCCGGGCGGGTGGCGCTGGTCACCGGCGGGGCAGGGGGTATCGGCGCCGCCACCGCCGAGCGTTATCTGCGCGAAGGCGCCTGCGTGGTGCTGGCCGATATTTCCGAAGACGGGCTGGCGCGGGCCTCGGAGGCGCTGGTCCAGACATACGGGCGCGACATGGTGCGCACGCTGCTGATGAATGTCACCGACGAGGGGGCGGTGGACCGGTCTTTTGCCGAGGCTTGCGTCGAATACGGGGGCCTCGATATTCTGGTGTCGAACGCCGGGATCGCCTCGTCGGCGCCGATCGAGGACACCTCGCTGGCGCTCTGGCAGCAGAACATGGACATCCTGTCGACCGGCTATTTCCTTGTCAGCCGCGCGGCGTTCCGCCTGATGCGCCGTCAGGCCATCGGCGGTGCGGTGGTGTTCGTCGCCTCGAAAAACGGGCTGGCGGCATCGCCCAATGCCTCGGCCTATTGCACCGCCAAGGCGTCGGAAATTCACCTTGCCCGCTGCCTCGCGCTCGAAGGCGCCGAGGCGGGCATCCGCGTCAATGTGGTCAACCCCGACGCGGTGCTGCGCGGCTCGAAGATCTGGGAGGGCGACTGGCTGAGCCAGCGCGCCGCGACCTATGGCACCGACAAGGACGGGCTCGAAGAGATGTATCGCAACCGGTCCATGCTCAAGCGCTCGGTGCTGCCCGAGGATATCGCCGAGGCCGCCTATTTCCTCGCCTCGGATCTGTCGGCGAAATCCACCGGCAACATCCTCAACGTGGATGCGGGCAACAAAGAAGCATTCACCCGCTAAGGGGAAGGGCAAGACCATGACAGCATATGACAACGCAAAACAGGCCTTCGCCGATTGGGGCGTCGACACCGAAAACGCGCTGAGCGCGCTGCAGGGCATCGCCATTTCCATCCACTGCTGGCAGGGCGATGACGTGGTAGGGTTCGAAACCCGGCGCGGCAGTTCCGGCGGCGGCATTCAGGCCACTGGCAACCATCCGGGCCGGGCGCGCACCCCGGACGAGCTGCGCGCCGATCTGGAGTTTTCCTGCGCGCAGATCCCCGGCAAGCACCGGCTGAACCTGCACGCCTGCTACATGGATACGTCCGAGGCCCCGGATCGCGACGCCATCGAATATCGCCATTTCGAACCATGGGTCGATTGGGCGAAAGCGCAGGGCATGGGGCTGGATTTCAACCCCACCTTCTTTGCCCATGAAAAGGCCGACGACAACCTGACCCTGTCGCACCCCGACGCGGGCATCCGCGATTTCTGGATCGAACACGGCAAGCGCTCACGCGAGATCGCGGCGCGGATGGGCGATGCGCTTGGCACGGCGGCGGTGAACAACATCTGGGTGCCGGACGGCTCCAAGGACAACCCGGTTGGCCGCATCGAGGCGCGCCGGCGGCTCGAAGCCTCGCTGGATGCGATCTGCGGCGACCCGCTCGACAAGACGCGGATGCTGGATGCGGTGGAAAGCAAGCTGTTCGGCATCGGGGTCGAGGCGATGACCGTGGGCAGCCACGAGTTTTACCTTGGCTATGCGATCCGCCGGCAAATTGCGCTGTGCCTCGACATGGGGCATTTCCACCCGACCGAAAACATCGCCGACAAGCTTAGCGCCGTGGCACTGTCGGTCGATGACATCCTGCTGCATGTTTCGCGCCCGATGCGCTGGGACAGCGATCATGTCATCCTGCTCGACGACAGCATCCTTGCCATGGCGCAAGAGCTGGTCTTTGGCGAACTGCTCGGGCGCACCCGGATCGGGCTGGATTTCTTCGATGCCACCATCAGCCGCACCGCGGCTTGGGTGATCGGTGTGCGCAACATGCAAAAGGCGCTGCTGCGGGCGCTGCTGTTGCCGCAGGCCCGGCTGAAGGCCGCCGAAGATAAGTTGGATTACACCACGCGCCTTGTCCTGACCGAAGAGCTGAAAGATCTGCCCTACGCGACCGTCTGGGCCGAATTCTGCGCCCGCTGCGAGGTGCCCGAAGGCGCCAAGCTTGTCTCGGCGCTGGCGCAGTATCAATCCTCGGTCGCGGGTCGGGGCTAGCCACGATGAATTCGTTCACCCATCCAATTTCCTTCGTCAAAGAGGCGGCGCCACTGGCGCATATGTGCTGGAGCATGGGCTGGAACGAGGCCAATGGCGGCAATTTCTCGTGGCGCTTGCCGCGCGACGAGATCAGCGCCATTCTTGCCCGTCACTACCCCGATCTGGCCGCGGCCGACCCGGTGGCAATGCCCATCGACGCGCCGGATCTGGAGGGCGAGATCTTTCTCGTCACCGGCTCGGGGCAGTTCTTTCGCCATGCGCTGGAAAAGCCCAATCAGGTGTTCGGCATCGTGCAGATCGTGCAGGGCGGCACCGCGTGGCGCAAGCTGTGGGGGTTTTCGTCGGGGGCGCAGCCGACGTCGGAATTCGCCACCCATCTTGCCGCCCATGCCATCCGCAAGCGGGTCAGCGGCGGGCGCGAACGGATGATCCTGCATTGCCACCCGCCGGAGTTCATCGCGCTCAGCTTCGTAATGCCGCTGGAATCGCGCGCGCTCACCTGCGCCCTGTGGAAAATGATGCCCGAATGCATCGTGATTTTTCCCGACGGGGTGCGGGTGGTGCCGCTGTTGCTGCCCGGAACGGTCGAGATCGCCGAAGCCTCGGCGGCAGAGCTGGAGCGCAGCCGGGTGATCTCGTGGAGCCATCACGGCATCTTTGCCTCGGAGGAAAACCCCGACAAGATCTTTGCCCTTGTCGAAACGGTCGAAAAGGCATCTGCGATCCATCGCCGGGTGCTCTCGGCGGGCGGGGCGCGGCAGGTCATCGATACCAAGATACTGCGCCAGCTGACCGAGAAATTCGGCGCGCTGATGGTGGCGAAGCCGGAGTTTCTAGAATAGCGCCTTGCGTCTAGCGCGCGAGATAGCGCGCGATTGTCTCAACCTCTTCGGACGCGCCGAACACCAGCGCCACATTCTCATGCGCGGTTTGCGGCACCAGATCGAGAATGCGGCGGGTGCCATCGGTGGCGCGGCCCCCGGCGGCCTCGATCAGCAGGGCGATGGGCACCGCCTCGTAGGCAAGGCGCAGCCGGCCCTGCTCATAGCCCTTGCGGCGGTCGGCGGGATACAGGAACACGCCGCCTTTCAGCAAGATGCGGTGCAGCTCACCCACCGCCGCCGCCAGCCAGCGCATGTTGAAATCGCGGCCCCTTGGCCCCTCGGCGCCAAGGCGCAGATCGCGGGCCCAGTCCTGCAAGCCCTTGGGCCAATGCCGTTCGTTTGACGCATTATAGGCGATGGTCGATGCGGCAGGCTTCAGCCGCACGTCGCTGGCGGCGATGCGAAACGCCGCGCCATCCCATGTCGCGATCTGCACACCATCGCCCAGCGTGAACCCGACATCCAGCGAATGCCCGAACGAGGCATAGCCCGCCGCGACCGCCTCGGAGCCGGGGCGCAGGAAATCGCCCCGGCCCGCCGGGTAGATCGCAAACAACAGGCCCAGCGGTGCGCCGATGCCGATGGAGCCAGAGCCGTCGATCGGGTCGATTGCCACATCCCAGCCGCCCTCGGGGTCGAGCCGTTCGACCGCCTCGGCCTCTTCGGACAGCATGTGGCGCACCGATGCCGTGCTCAGCGCTGCCAGCAGGTGATCATGCGCGCCAAGGTCCAGCGCCTTTTGCGCATCGCCGCTTTCGTTGGTGCCGGCAATGGCCGCCGGATCGCCGGGCAGCTTGCCCGCCGCCAGCCGGGCGGCCAGCGCCGGCAGCGCCTGCGCGATGGCGGCGACGATACGGGCGGGCCCGGACGCGGGCAGCGCCTCGGCAAGGGTCGCGGCGGTGCTGGGGCAATCGTTGGGCAGGTGCAGCATGGCGGGCTCCGTTTGGCGTTGCGGGGCTGCTAGCACCGGGCGCGCCCGAATGCAAAAGCCCCGGCATCTCGCGGCGGATCGCGCTTACCAAAAAGACGCTCGGGCTGCGCCCGTTCCGCCATGCAGGGCTGGCGATGCGCCACCGCCTGCGCGGACCTCTCTCAGCCTTCGGCATGGGGCGAGCGTGGCTTGGCGGCGGCCACTAAGACCTGCAAAAGCTTCCTCTTTCGAGAATTTTGGTATTTGACCTTACGCTTCGGGGTCGGAGAGGTGGTCGCGAGATTTCGGACCAGTTGCTAAGCTGTAGCGACTGACGAAGGAACGACCCAGATGACGAAGCGGAAACGCTATTCGGCCGAGTTCAAGGCGAAGGTGGCGTTGGAGGCCATCCGCGAGGAGCTGACAACGGCGGAGCTGGCCAAGAAGTACGGCGTCCACCCCACAATGATCAGCGGTTGGAAGAGAACGGCGATCGAGAACATGGCATCGGCGTTTGGCGGTGCCGCATCGGCCGAGCCGGCGATTTCCGAGAAGGATGTCGAGAAGCTGCACGCCAAGATCGGCCAGCTGGTCGTGGAACGGGATTTTTTATCGGAAGCCTC
>NZ_JAUOQN010000041.1:0-42658 GCF_030547555.1 Salipiger sp. 1_MG-2023
CCAGACATCCCACATTGCAGGCGCTCCGGGGAGACGTTCCGCGAACGGGGACGTCCTACCGGGAAAGATAAGAGGGGACGTCCGTTCACACCCTGATGTGTGCAGCAGAGCCGCTTAGCTGCCTGGGGCTTAGCTGCGCGGTGCTAGTGGCCGGAGACGACATGCTCAACGGCATAGCGGCGCTGATGATGGGGCTTCTGATTGCCAGCGTGGGCATGGATTACACCACCGGCTATCCGCGTTTTACCTTCGGATCCTGGGCGCTTCTCGAGGGCATCTCCTTCATCCCGGCGCTGATCGGTATGTTCGCGCTGCCCGAAATCCTGCGGTTGCTGTCGCAGAAGGACTGCGCGCGCAGGCTTCCCGACGCCGCGCCCGGGTCTGCGATTTCGAAGATCGCGGCGGCAGGCCGGCGCCACTGGTGGCCTGCGCTGCGCGGATCGGTGATGGGAACAGGGCTCGGGGCGTTGCCCGGCGCCGGGGCGGATATTGCCGCGTGGATTTCGGTTGCGGTGACGCGGCGGGCCACGCGCGAGCCCGAACGTTGGGGCAAGGGCCATATCGAGCCGATCGTGGCCGGTGGAGCGGCCAACAATGCCGCTCTCGCCGGGGCGTGGATCCCGGCGCTGGTGTTTGCCATTCCGGGCGATACGATCACGGCGATCGCCATCGGCGTACTATATCTCAAGGGGGTCAACCCCGGCCCAATGGTTTTCATCAAGAACGGCCAGATGGTCTACGCGGTGTTCCTTGTGTTCTTCCTCGCCAACCTGATGTTGATCCCCTTTGGCTGGCTTGGCATCCGCATGGCGGGGCTGGTTCTGCGGGTTCCGACCGGGATCATTGCACCAAGTCTGCTGATCCTTGCCTGTCTAAGAGCTTTTGCCATCAACAATGACATGTCCGGTCTGCTGGTGATGCTGGGGCTTGGCGTGCTGGCGACGATCATGAATGTCGCTGGCGCCGGTGGTTCTGGGCATCGTCATGGGCAAGATCGTCGAACAGACGCTGATGCAATCGCTGATCAGCACGCAGGGCGATCTTCTGGCCTTTTTCGACCGCCCCGCGTCGATGGTGCTGGGCTGCCTGACACTGGCGCTGTGGGGGGGTGCTGATCAAGGCGGCGCTGCGGTTGTGGGTGAGGGCGGCGCCGCGTCAGGCGCAGTGATCCGCTGCCCGGGGGGGATGTGTGCTGCCTTTGACAGAGCGCAGCGGGCAGGCGCCTTGGCGATACGCATGGCATTGCCCCTGATGCAAAGGGCGCGGCGGTTCTGGCCGAATACTCTGGCCAAAGCGCCGTGCCTGGCTAGGATGAAGGTCATGAAATCAATCTCGACCCCCTCGCCCCTCCCTTGGCCTTTGCCGCGCGCCATGCCGGGATGGCTCCCCGGCGGCGGCGGTCAGGACATTGAAGCAGCGGGTTTTTCCAGCGGTGCGGCGCTTATACTGCTGCATCTTGCCTTGCAGGTCGAGGCCTTGCCCGACGCGCTCTTGCGCGAACGCCTGTCCCTGCGCGCGGCGCAGCTTGGGGCCGCGATGACGGGCCGCCGGGAACAGGCAGCAGAGATTCGCGACGAGATCATGCTGCTCAGGCCCGGAGATACGCCCGGCCCGGCAGGCGCGCTTTTGCTGGACTGGCGCCGGGCCACGTCGCGCCCCGTCAGGCTGATGACGCTCGCCAAGCTGCCAACGGATCGGGCCGCACGCGAGGCCACACCGGTGGGCCGGGCCGCCCGGGCGCTCGAGGCGGCGATCGCCGAGGCGCCCAAAGCCGAGACCGCCGCATTGATCCGGGCAGATGCCGAGCTGGCGCGCGCCATGGGCTGGCAGCATGTGGTGCCGATCCTGGGGGCCAGCCTCTCTGGGCGGGCCCTGCGCCAGAGCGGCGCTGATCTTTTGCTGCGCTGCCACATAGCGGTTCGCCAGGGGGCGGGCGAAGCGTACCGGCAGGCGCAGGAGCTCACGCGCGCCGCCCAGGCTCTGCGCGCTGTGGCGCCGAGGCTGCGCTCCCGGGCCTCGGCTCAGGCGGTCGAGCTTTTCCTGTCGCGCGATGCGGTCTCGCCCGGCGGAACCCTTTCGGGCCTGATGAGCGATCGCGCCGCAAGGCGGTTCTGTGATCGTCTCGTCGAGCTTGGCGTTGCCCGCGAGCTGACTGGCCGCAGCACTTTCCGACTCTACGGGATCTGAGCATGCCGAAATCCACAACCGCAGCGTTTGACCGCAATCTCGATGCGCTGCCCGAGGCTTTGCGCTGGCGTGAATGGATGCGCCGGATCGAGGCGGTGCTCTTTGCCTCGGCGTCGCCGGTGCCGCGCGCCGATCTGGCGCGGGTTGTGGGGCAGGGGGTCGCGGTGGATCTGCTGATCGACGATCTTGCCGCCGAGCTCGAAGGGCGTCCCTACGAACTGGCGCGCGTCGCCGATGGCTGGATGTTGCGCACCCGCCCGGCCTATGCCGCGGTGATCCGCGAGGCGGCTGATGTGGCCGCTCAGGAGATTGACCTGCGCGCGTTCGATCTCGCGGTGCTCGCGGCCATCGCCTACCATCAGCCGGTGACCCGGGACGGGCTGAGGGAGATTTTCGGCAAGGAGGTCAGTCGTGATCTGATCGGCCGGCTGCACGACCGGGGGCTGATCGGCACCGGGCCGCGCAGCCCCCAACGCGGCGCGCCCTACACCTATGTGACGACCAACAAGTTCCTGGTGAGCTTCGATCTGGAGACCTTGCGCGATCTGCCGGATATGGAGCAGTTGCAGGATGCCGGTCTGACCGGCGGGGCAGGGGGGGCGTAGAAATCGCCCCGTTGCTCCCCGAGCAACGCCAGAGGCATGGTCGCGCAAGGGGCCTGCCGCCGCGCCGGGCCGCGTTGCAGGGTCGCGCGATCCTTTGCGGCGCGGCGAGGCACTTACCAATTGCGCGTTCAGCGCATAGACCGGCACAAACCGCGTGCATGCGCCTCATATCGCAGGAGCCTCCATTGTCCGATCTCTTCGACGCCGCGCCCGTGCAGGGCCATGTCCCGCTTGCCGCCGCGCTGCGGCCGCAGACGCTGGAAGATGTGATCGGGCAGGGGGCGATCACCGGGCAAGGCTCTATCCTGCGCCGCCGGATCAGCGCTGGCGCCCTTGGGAGCCTGATCCTCTATGGTCCTCCGGGTGTCGGCAAGACCACGATCGCGCGCGCGGTGGGCAACATGCTTGGCAAGGAGTTTCGCCCCCTGCATGCCACCCGCGACGGGGTGAAGGAATTGCGCAAGATCGCCGACGAGGCACGGATTCGCCCGCTGCTGATCTTCGTCGACGAGGTGCATCGGTTTTCGGCCACCCAGGCCGATGACCTGCTGTCGATCTGCGAGGAGGGCACGGCGGATTTTGTCGGCGCCACCACGGGGAATCCCTATCACGCCCTGCCGCCGGCGCTTGTCTCGCGCTCGACGATCCTCAAGCTCGAGCCGATGTCGATCGATGATATGGAGGAGGTGGTGCGGCGCGGCCTTGCCCATCTGCGCAAACAGGGCAGCGATGTCGAGATGTCCGATGCGCATATTCGCCTTGTTGCCGGGCGTTCGGGGGGCGATGCGCGGCGCGCGCTGACAACGCTTGAAAGCCTGTGCCTGGGCCACCCCGGCGGCCGGGTGACGATCACCGAAGCCATGCTCGAGGAAGCCTATGCTTCTGCCGCGGTCAACCATGACCGCTCGGGGGATCAGCACTATGATGTGGTTTCGAGCTTCGTCAAAAGCATGCGCGGCTCGGATGCGGATGCCACGCTCTACTGGCTGGCGCGGCTGATCCACGCCGGGGAGGATCCGCGCTACATCGCGCGCCGCATCATGATCCACGCCTCCGAAGACGTCGGCCTTGCCGACAACAGCGCCTTGCAGACCGCGGTTGCGGCCTCGACGGCCGTGGAGCGGATCGGCTACCCCGAGGCAAGGATCATTCTGGCCCATGCGGCGCTGCACGTGGCGCGCGCGCCAAAGTCCAACTCAGCCTGCCGTGGGATCGGCGCCGCCCTAGAGCTGGTCGAGGGCTCCGCCCCGGTGGTGGTGCCAAAGCATTTGCGCGACACCCATTACGCCGGTGCGGCGAAGCTCGGCCATGAAGGCTACCGCTTCCCGCATGACGACCCGCGGGGCTGGGTCGAGCAGGACTATGTGCCGGGTCTGCGTCCGGGCAGTCTCTACCAGAGCGACGCGCGCGGCAGCGCCAGCTTCGAGGCCCGGGCCGACCGGTTCTGGGAGGAGCTTACCGGGCGCCGCGTGGCGAAGACATTTTCTTGAGGGCTTCGGGCGACAACCCGCAAGCCGCAGCGCTGCCGTCTGGACCGATCCCGACCAGCCCGGCCTTCAGCCGGATCTGGCGGCCTGTCGCGATGAGCCGGCAGAATTTGCACATGGCCACATGGATTGCGCTGCAGCTGTCGGCCCGGACCAAGGCGAGATGACCGGGGCCTGTTGATAGGCTTTGATGCACAAATCGGGTGAAGGACGTTCTTCCTCTTACCCCAGACGGATTGAGCCTACGGGCACAGTGACGAGTATGCCAAGCGCAGTGTCGCGGGGATCGCGCAAATCGGGGTGATGGCGGGGGGAAAATCATCCTCCTCTGGGTCGTGATGGGCCGATGCCGAGCATGGTCGCCCCTGCATTTTCTTCGAACCTGAACGGAGACTTGGGGCCCGTTCTCAGCGGTGGGCCCGCATGACAGGACAAGGTGGGGAATAACCATGCAAGATGTAGGGATCGACGTATCGAAAGCAACGCTGGATGCCTGCTGCTCGACCGAAGGTGAGGCTCATCAGTTTGAGAACGCAGCTGGTGGATTGGCCTCGTTCTTCGGATGGGCCTCTGGCAGCGGCGCGCGGATCGTTTTCGACGCGCCTGGCGCCTGACATTGCGATCTTGAGCGCATGCTGATGCGCCGTGGATCCACCGATCCGAAGGTCAATCCACGGCAGGTCAGGCGGTTCGCTGAGGCGACAGGGCGTGTCGCCTGGACGGATCGCCTAGAGGCCGAGAGGTCGGCCAGGATGGGATGCGCGTTGCAGCTCAAACCCACACAAACGCATTCTGAAGCCCTTGGCGACCTTCGCGAATTGCGCGTGTTCCGCCGGGGTTTGATCAAGGATCGCACCGCGGCCAGGACGAGGATCAAAACGACGCGACAATCGATGCTGCGGCGTCTGCTTCCCCGGCGATTGGGACAGATCGAACGACCGCCGGCAAAGGTGGACGCCGCAATGAAAGCGATCGTGGCCTCTGATCCCGATCTGGCCGAGCGTTCAGAGATCCGGGTCAGCATTCCGGGCCTTTCGACGAGCTCGGCGACGGCATTGCACGCCGACATGCCCGAGCTGGGTGCGCTCAGCGCAAAGCAGGCGGCGGCGCTTGCCGGACTGGCCCTCATCTCGCGCCAATCGGGCCAATGGCACGGGCATGAAAGGATACAGGGCGGCGGGCACTCTGTCCGGCAGGCGCTGTTCATGTCGACGCTTTGCGCGATGCAGCACAACCCGGCAGCGCGCAGCAAATTCGACGACCTGATCCGAGCCGACAAGCCGCGCAAGGTCGCCATTACTGCCGTGATGAGGAAACGTGTCGACCTTGCGAACGCTTTGATCAGAGACGACCGGAAATGGGTTCCGGAACCCTCTTGATCATCACGGATACTCGGCAGATTGCTGCGCAATCGCCTGCCGGGCAATGGGTGGCGACGCCGAACGGCGCGCTGTCGGTCCCCTGAAAGCTGGCCATCGAACCGGGCGCGGCTGTGAAGCTCCGCCCAAGCCCGCCACCAGACCCAAATCCCGCTTCGCAAAACCGGTTTCACAAGCCTGCTCTCATGATCGCTGCCAACTCTTTGTTTCACGGCAAATCATCCGGCGATGCGGGGCGCAGCGTAGTGTAGATGCGCAGGGTAGGAGACGGAACTGAGACGATGGTTGAGCAAGCTCTCATGCGCGGGTTGGGTACCGCATGACCGTGGTTTCGTCCTGAAGCTGCCTTGCTCTAAGGATCGGGCATCGACAGTGTCGGCCCCTAACAGGCGACGAGGGTTCCCCACCTTGTTCCGCCCCCAACCCTGCGCATCGGGCTCGTCAGGGCTAGGTTATTACCTCAGGCCGACACTGTGATCCCTCCTGCCGGTGGAGCTGTCACAGCTTTGGCGATGGCCCAGATGAAGCCCACCATCTCACGCGCGATGGCCGTGATGACCAGGACCTTCGGCTTTCCGGCGGCGACCAGATGACGGTAGCGCTGGCACATCCTGAGCGGCCCCTTCCATGCGATGTCGCAGGCCACCTTCGGCAGTGCCTCCGGTCGGGAATGGAGCTTCGGGTTAACACGCGCCTGCATGCGGTAGCCCACAGGCGCCCTCGACCAGTGCCCTCCGCTCCAGGCTGCTGCCAGCCTTGGTGATTCTGCCGCGCCGGACGCTGGCAGCGCTGGAATGCTCGGATGGCGTCAGACCGAGCTAGGCCCTGAGTTGCCGGGGATTATCAAAGCGCTGAAGTCCCCAACCACGGCCACCACCGTCACCGCGATAATGAACCCGACGCTGCGCATCACACGGATCGCCTCAACAACCGGCGCGAGGCTTCAGGCAGGCAGCAGGTCCGCGATCTGGCCGGTCAGCCGCTCCACCCGCGCTTCGGTGTCCGAAACGGCGTCGATATAGTCTTGAAGGACGATCTGCTGCGTCGGATGCGAAAAGCGCACCATCGCAAGCCAGCGCCGATAGGCTCCCGTGCAACGCTTCTTCCCGGGATAGATCCGGCCATTGTGCAACAGAAACCCTTGAAGGTGCTGGCGCGCCTTGCCCACCACCGGCATGGCCGTCGCTCGCGCCCGGACCAAGTGGCGCATCGCCTCATGCGCTTCGTCAGGCATCCAGACCGCCGTCAGTTCGCCGGCCCGGTGCAGCTTTGCCAGCATCACCGCATCACGGCGGTCGGTCTTTACCCGACCACCGGCCTCGTTAGGTATCAACGATGGGGCCACTACGGTGCAGTCATGACCTATCTCGGACAAGCTGTCGATGGACAGCCATAGCCGCAGGGGCCTGCATTATAGCAAAAATGCAGCCGCGCCCCACCAGCCGCGAGCTTGTCGAGTAGTTTGCGCACATGATCAGACCGATGCAGGTGACGTACCTCGCCGCCGCGTCCTCCTTGCGCCAAGGCAACCGAAATCATTGCCTTATGGCGATCCAGCCCGATGAAAGTGCTACCCTGCTTTTGGTCTCTGCCCCATTCTTGAGGCTCGGCGCCCGCCAACCGGGCGCAACCCTCGAACGGAAAATGCCGCGGGAGAGGCCACTGGACCAGTCAGGCTCATACAGAGATCATGGGGTCTAAAGCGGGGTCAGCAGCGCTGGCGTTGCCTGACGACCCGCTGTCGCACCAATGGTCTAACTCGCCCGCAGCAACGGCACCTGCGCCGTCAGGCCGATGCCGAAACCATCGCCTTTCGCGGCAGCCCGAACGGCGGCGCTCTTGGAACCATGCGGCTTGCTCGGAGCCTTTACGGGCGGTTGAACACACAGGCGGCAATGAGGGGGAGGGGGCCTCCCGACTGCTCGATGGATCATAAGCCTGCTACAGGATGCAAGGCGCGTTGAGGAGACCGCCATGGCGGGCGTCGAGAGAATGGCCCTCACCAATCCTTCGGTCTTGGCCGATGCCTCGATCTGCGAGGCGCTGCGGCACTGGGCGCGCAAAGGGCCGCCTGCGGTGCAGCGGCCCTTCGATCTGTGGAACCGGGAGCCTGCCGCTGCGTCGGTGCAGCAGGCGGGGGGCCTAGATTTCGCCGCTTTCGGTGCGCGGCATGGCTCTCTTGGGCTTGCGGATCAGGATGGCCCAGACGAACAGCGCGGTCAGCGCAAGGAAGAACAGGCTGTCGGGATTGGTCAGGAACACCACCGGGTTGCCATCATTCAGCGACAGGGCGCGCCTGAGATATTCCTCGAGGTCAGGGCCCAGAATGAAGCCCAGCAGCATCGACACGGTGGAATAGTTCTGCTTGCGCATGAAATAGGCCAAAATGCCGAAAAGCACCGCCAGCGACATCTGGAAGATCGAGTAGGTCGCGACATAGCTGCCGACAAGCGCCACCACGGCGATGCCAGTGTAGAGCAGGCCCTTGGGGATCGACACGATCTTGATGAACCACGGCCCGAACAGCCAAAGCGTCAGCGGGATCAGGACCAGCGCCGAGAAGAACAGCGAGCCCAGCATCGGCCCCAGCAGCTCGGCCTGGTTTTCGAGCAGGCGCGGGCCGGGCTGCAGGCCGTTGATCACCAGAACCCCCAGCACGATGGCGGTGGTCGGATCGCCCGGGATGCCGAACATCAGCATAGGCACGAAGGCGCCGCCGCACATCGAATTGTTGGCGGCCTCGGCGGAGGCGATGCCTTCGCGCGAGCCGCTGCCGTACTGCTCCGGGGTCTTGGACGAAGAGCGCGCCATGGCGTAGGACACAAAGGCCGCCATCGAGCCGCCGGCACCGGGCAGTATGCCGATGCCATAGCCGATGAAGGACGCGCGCAGGTAGGCCAGCAGGCCGATCTCGCGGATCTCGGCGCGCGGCGGCAGGAAATCGCGGCGGCGGATCTTCAGGTCTCTGGCCTGTTCCAGTGTCGAGCTGAGGTTGCTCTTCCAGTTTTCCGACTGCATCAGCACTTCGGAGATTGCGAAGGCGCCGATGACGAGAGGCATGATGTCGATGCCCTCGACCAGCGTCTCGGTGCCGAAGCTGAAGCGCGGGATGGGTTGCAGTACGTCGATGCCGACGGTGGCGATCATCACCCCCAGCAGCGTGGCGACAAAGCCCTTGGCGATGTTGCCCTTGTCGACGATCACGATGACCACCAGCGCGAAGAGCACCAGTGAGAACTTGCCCGGCGTGCGGATCAGCAGCGACAGCTCGGCCGCGATCGGCATGAAGGCCATGAGCAACACCGCGCCGATGGCCCCGCCGATCATCGAACCCAGCGCCGCGTGACCCAGCGCGTTGGCGCCGAAGCCTTTCTTCATCAGGGCGTTGCCCTCGATCGCCGTCATCATCGACGAGGGCGCACCGGGGATGTTGATGGTGGTCGCGGTGATCGACCCGGAATACATCCCGGCCATGAAGATCGAGGCGCACATCACCAGCGCCGGCACCACGTCGATGGTGTAGGTGATCGGCAGCAGCAGCGCGATGGCCAGCACCGAGGTCAGGCCGGGCATGGCACCAAAGAAGGTTCCAACAAGGAAGCCGCCGATCATGAAAGCGATGACGTAAGGATCGGCGAGGGCGGACATGCCGCCGAGAATGTCGATGAAGATGTCCATCAGAACACCCCTGCGGTGAGGGTCGGCAAGCGGACCCCGAAGATGCCGGCAAACAGGCCGTAGAACAGCGCCGTCACGGCGATGGCGTAAAACGCGAAGATCAGCGGGCGGCGCAGCTGGAAGTGAAAGATAGCGAACAGCGCCGAGGTGAAGACGAGGGTCGCCAGCCAGTAGCCCAGCGGGCGGAACAGGGCGATGTAGCCGGCGGTCGCCACGATCACCAGAAGCGGGCGCAGCAATTCGCGCACCGGTCCGTCTTGGGTGGGGCTGCGGAACTCGGCGATGAAGACCACCGCGAGGGCGACATACATCAGGCAGGCCATGAGGATCGGCACCGAGCGCGGACTCATCTCGCCGGCCCCCGCGAATTGCGAGCGGATGTCGAACGCGGCGGCAAGGTAGACGGTGGTGACGATCAGGAAAAAGAGGGGCAGCAGGACACCTGTCCTGAGAAGGGGCGCGCGGTCGGCCATCGTGGTCTCCGGGTTGGGGCGGCACCGGAGAATGCTCCGATGCCGCCTGTCATGGCACTGGGATGGTGGGGGCGGTTATTTCGACAGAACGCCGTTTTCGACGAGCATATCCATCTGGGTGAACAGGCCTTGCGCCGTCTCGTCCGCCCAATCGTCAAGCGCATCGCCGGCAAGCCAGTTGGGGGTCACGCCCATGGTGGCGAGCCAGTCCTGAAACTCGTCGGTGTTGTAGGCCTGCTCATAGGCGGCCTCGAGCGCGGCGACCACGTCATCGGGGGTTCCGGCGGGGGCGGCCAGCACGATGAACGAGCCGTTGAGCAGGTCGATGCCGGCTTCCTCGGCGGTGGGCACGTCGTAGGTCGGGTTCTTGGCGTCCGAGAATTCGACGATGCCGCGGGCGCTGCCGTCTTCGATCAGGTTGGCGAAATCGCCCAGCGAGGTCAGCACCACGTTCACCTCGCCGGACAGCAGCGCCTCTTTCTGCGGGGCAGCGCCTCCGGGGTAGGAAACGATGCGGAATTCGGCCCCGGTGATCTGTTGAAGCTGCAGCAGAGTCAGATGCACCCGCCCGCCAAGGTTCTGCACACCGACGCGCAGGTTACCGGGATCGGCCTTGGCGGCGGCGATCAGATCGTCAAGCGACTGGTAGTCGGAATCGGCATCGACGATGATCGCGTCGGCTTCGCTGGTGATGCGGGCGATCAGGTCGAGCTTGTCCATCTTGTAGCTTGGCAGCATGCCCTGCCACGGCACGGTGACGATGCTGTCATAGGTCAGCGCGCCCAGCGTGTAGCCATCGGGTTTTGCGCTCATCAGCTGGCCGACGCCGGTGGCCGAGTTGCCGCCTTCGATGTTCTCGACGTAGATGGTGCCGTCCAGCGCGTCTTCGGCAAGCGTGGTTACCTTGCGCACGATGCCGTCGGTGCCCCCGCCTGCGCCCCACGGCACCACCATACGCACGTCGCGCTCGGGGTATTCGGCCAGTGCGGCAAGCGGCACGAGGGCCGTGGTGATGGCGGCAAGAGTGCCGATGAAGCTGGGTGTCATGATGTGTCTCCTCCTAAGACCGTTCGGAAGCGGCCGCAGGCCGTCCCGTCGTTTTCCGTGTTCTGCTTTCCGGCCCGTGCCACGGCGCTTGCGCGCTCTGTGCTCCCCCTCCGTCGGCCTGGGCCCCACGGGCCGGAATCGCTGGTGGTGCTTGCGCCCCAACCAACTAATACATTACTATATGAATTGACGCGAAGCTGGCAAGCCTCCTTGAGGTTCCCCGGAGAGATCGGGTCAAGTTTCTGAAATAGATGGAGGAACAGAAATGCTTTATGATCACCGGACCTATTGTTGCCGTCCGGGCACCATCAAGAAACACCTCGCGCTTTATGGCGAACACGGGTTCGACGTGCAGCGTCGGCATCTGGGCGATCCCGTGGTTTACGGCGCGGTCGAGACCGGGGACGTGAATTCCTACGTGCATATCTGGTGTTATGCCGATGCCGCCGACCGGGCGGCAAAGCGGGCGGCGCTGGCGGCGGACCCCGAGTGGCAAGCCTATCTGAAGATCAGCGCCGACGCCGGGTACCTTGTCTCGCAGGTCAACCAACTGCTGGGGCCGGTGCCCTTCTTTACGCCGAAGGGCTGAGCGGTGGGCGCGGCCAACGGGCCGCGCCTCTCCCTGCGGGGGCGCGGCGCTCAGCCCTGCGGCAGGTCCATGCGCCCGACAAGAAAGTCGAGCTCGGCAAGGTCGGCCTCGGTCAGCCGTGGCCCCGGCCCGCGCAGCGCATTCGAGCGCAGCGCGCCGCGCCGACGCATCATCTCCTTGCGCAGGGCGATGCCCCATTGTCCTTGCGCCTCGTGTTTCAAAAGCGGCAGGTAGCGGTTGAAGAGGTCATGCGCCTCGGCCCGTTTGCCCGCCGTCATCAGCCCGTACACCCCCGACAGCATTTCGGGATACGAGAACCCCGCCATCGGGCCATCGGCGCCGCGCTCCATCTCCTGCACGAGGAACTGGCCGTTGTTGCCAGTGAGAATCCGCACCGGGCGCGACAGCTCGTTGCGCATCCGGGTGATCTTGGGGAGCGAGGGGAAATCCTCTTCCTTGATCACGCCGATCTGCGGGAAGGCGGTGATCAGCCGGTCGATGGCGGGCACCGACATCACCACGCCCGAGGCGGCGGGGAAATCCTGCAACACCGTGGGCACGTCGCCGATGCGCTCGAACACCGCGTCGAAATAGCGCAAAAGGTCTTCGTCGGTGCGGATGCCAGCGGGCGGGCAGATCATCACCGCGTCGGCGCCCTCGGCGATGACTTCTCTGGTGACCTCGACCAGCGTGGCAAGGTTGGGGTGCGAAACGCCAGCGATGATGCGATGCCCGTCCGCCGCCGCGACGTAATGGGCGGCGACAGCGATGGTTTCGTCCACGGTCAGCTTCTGTGCCTCGCCCGAGACGCCCAGCACGGTCAGCCCCTGCGCACCGTGGCGGTAGTAGAACGCCGACAGCGTGTCGATGCTGGCAAGATCAAGCGCGCCGTCCTCAAGGAACGGCGTCTGCGCGACAACGTGAAGGCCGCAGGTTTCGGCAAGTGCTTTGGACATGAACTCTCCCTTCGCGGGCCGGGGTGGTCCGCGCTGTCTGGTGATGATCCTGCTGAGGCCCTGTCGGGCCGGGTGTCAGGTGAAGTAATCCTCGTGCCGGGCGCGATATTCATCGGCCCAGTCGTCGGGTTTGTGGGTATGGCGGCGGATCTTGCGCACCGCGTCATCGACATCGCCGGATTCGATCGCGGCCACGATGCGTTCGTGCCCTTGCAGGATCAGGTCGAGCCTGTCGCTGGAATGGGTTTGCAGGCGCCGCACCCTGTCCAGATCGCCGGTCTGGGCGCGCAGCAGCGCATGCAGGTTCGGATGCCCGGCACCTTCGAACATGACGTAGTGGAAGAACTCGTCAAGCTCTTGAAAGCGGCGCAGCTTGGTCTTGTCGGGGGCGACGGCGCGCTGCAGGGCGATGACCTCGCGCAGCCGCGCCAAAGTCTCGGGGGGCGGATCGCGCGTGAGCTTTTTCGTCACCTCAGTTTCAAGCGCCTGACGCAGGAACAGGGCCTCGCGGATCTGCGCAAGGTTGATGCGTGTCACCAGCGTCTTGGATTGCGGATAGATCCGGATCAGCCCGTCCTGATCGAGCCGCTGCATCGCATCGCGCAGGGGCGTCTGGCTGACATCGTATTCCCGCGCCAGATCGGCGCGGGTCAGCGCGGTGCCCGGCGGCAGATCCAGCGACAGGATTCGCTGCCGCAGATCGTCATAGATTCGCGACGAGGCCATGGGGCGCCCCATCGGCGTGTCCTGCCGCATCATGTCAAAAGCGAGTGTCATCGTCGGTGTCTTCATGCCGCTCTCCAAGTCTTCTCCCTGCTGACGGACAATTAACCGCATCTGCGGACCGGTTGACCATACTGATAAACTAAAATATTAGTACATGACAAGTCCCGTGACACGGCGGCTGCGGCCCGATTCCGCCCGCGCTTTGCGGTGGCGGCGCGCGAAACAGGCGTGGCAGGGCAGGCCACCCAGCCGCGCAGCAACAGGAGGTTCAGACAATGGACGGCACGACAAACGGCTTTGTTCCGCACGGCAGGCACTTGATCGCAGGAGAGTGGGTTGCGGCAGAGGCAACCTTCCGTTCGGACCCCGCTCAGGGCATGGCGCATGAGTTTGCCATCGGCACACCGGCGCTGGTGAACGCGGCGGTCGAGGCCGCCGAAGCGGCGTTCTGGAGCTATGGCTACAGCGATGTCGAGACCCGCGCCCGTTTCCTTGAGACCATCGCCGAGCAGATCGACGCCCGCGGCGCCGAGATCACCCAGATCGGTACGCAGGAAACCGGCCTGCCCGAAGCGCGGCTTCAGGGCGAGCGTGGCCGTACCACCGGCCAGCTTCGGCTGTTTGCCAGCCATATCCGCGCTGGCGATTGCCTTGACCGTCGCCATGACGCGGCGCTGCCCGACCGTGCGCCGCTGCCGCGCCCCGACATCAAGCTGATGCAGCGCCCGATCGGCCCGGTGGCGGTGTTTGGCGCCTCGAACTTCCCGCTGGCCTTTTCCACCGCCGGGGGTGACACCGCCTCGGCGCTGGCGGCGGGCTGCCCTGTCGTGGTCAAGGGCCACTCGGCCCACCCCGGCACCGGCGAGATCGTGGCCGAGGCGATCAAGGCCGCCATCGAGATCTGCGGCCTGCCGGGCGGCGTCTTCAGCCTTGTGCAGGGCGGCAAACGTGACGTGGGCACCGCGCTGGTGCAGCACCCGCTGATCAAGGCGGTGGGCTTTACCGGCTCGCTCGGCGGAGGGCGCGCGCTGTTCGATCTGTGCGCGCAGCGGCCAGAGCCGATTCCGTTCTTTGGTGAGCTGGGCTCGGTCAATCCGATGTTCATCCTGCCGCAGGCTGCCAAGGCCCGCGGCGCCGAGATCGGCAAGGGCTGGGCGGGCTCGCTGACCATGGGGGCTGGCCAGTTCTGCACCAACCCCGGCATCGCGGTGATCGCAACTGGCCCCGACGGCGACGCCTTTGTTGCTGCGGCGGTCGAGGCGCTGACGGATGCCCCCGCGCAGGTGATGCTGACCGATGGCATCGCCAAGGCTTACCGCGATGGCAAGGCGCGCTTTGACGGGCGCAACACCGTCACGCCGCTGCTCACCACCGCGCAGGACGGGCGCAGCGCCAGACCCAACCTCTATCAGACCGACGCCGCCAGCTACCTGCAGGACCACACGCTTGGCGCGGAAGTCTTTGGCCCGCTTGGACTGGTGATCCGGGTCAGCGGCCCTGAACAGATGGTGGCGCTTGCCAAGGGGTTCGAAGGTCAGCTTACCGCGACGCTGCACATGGACGCGGGCGACAGCGCCGATGCGCGCGCGCTGCTGCCGGTGCTGGAACGCAAGGCGGGCCGGGTGCTGGCCAATGGCTTCCCCACCGGGGTCGAGGTTTGCGACACCATGGTGCACGGCGGGCCCTACCCGGCCTCGACCAATTTCGGCGCCACCTCGGTTGGCACCATGGCGATCCGCCGCTTCCAGCGCCCGGTGAGCTACCAGAACCTGCCGGACGCGCTGATGCCTGCCGGCTGGCAATAGCGGGCCGGGGGCGGCCCTTGCACGGACCCGCCCGGCACCCGCCAGACAAGATCCCGCGACATGCGGACACGACACAAAGAGTGAGGAGACACACACCATGATCGCACCCGACGCGCTGCGCGAGATCATCCGCCACGGGCTTTTGTCCTTTCCGGTGACCCCCTTCGATGCCGAGGACCGCTTTGCGCCCAAGCCGTTTCAGTCGCATCTGGAATGGCTCAAGCCGCATAAGGTGGCCGGGCTGATCGTCGCTGGCGGCACCGGCGAGATGTTCTCGCTCACGCCAGAAGAGATCGTCGACGTGGTGCGCGTTGCCCGCGCGGTTGCCGGGGACGCGCCGGTCATCGCGGGCTGCGGCTACGGGGTGCGCATGGCCTGCGATCTCGCCCGCGAGATCGAGGCTGCCGGGGGCGACGGTATTCTGCTGCTGCCGCATTACCTGACCGAGGGGCCACAGGACGGCGTGGCCAACCGCATCCGCGCGGTCTGCAAATCCACCAACATGGGGGTCATTGTTTACAACCGCGGGCAGGCACAGGTGTCGGCCGAGACGCTGGAACAGCTCGCCGAAGACTGCCCTAACCTCATCGGCTTCAAGGATGGCACCGGCGACATCGACATCGTGCGCCGCGTCACCGTGCGGCTTGGCGACCGGCTGTCCTATATCGGCGGTATGCCGACGCATGAGCTGTTCGCGCAGGCCTATCGCGGCGCGGGCATGCCGACCTATTCCTCGGCGGTGTTCAACTTCGTGCCCGAGACCGCGCTGGAATTCCACGGTGCGTTTCTGGCCGGGGATGACGCGAAATGCGAGCAGCTGCTGCGCGAATTCTACTATCCCTTTGCCGCCATCCGCGACCGCAAGTCGGGCTATGCAGTTTCGGCCATCAAGGCCGGCGTCGCGCTGCGCGGTTTCGAGACCGGCCATGTGCGCGCACCGCTCACCGACCTGAGCGGCGAAGAGGTCGAGATGATGCGCGCGCTGATCAAGGGCCGTAGCTGATGCCAATTGGTCCCGTTGCCCTGTCTAGGCCCGCACGCCCCGACATGCGGGCCCGGACAGAGACGTTCGCTCTGCGGCGCGTCCGTCGCAACGAGGCCGATGACAGGCGCGCGGCACCGGCCCGGCACGATCCGCGCCTTCGCCGAGGGCCTGACCGCATCGCCTTGCCCTGAGAGCAACCAAAACGGCACATTCTGGGAGGACAACCATGACAAAGATCGCAAAGCGCACCGGCGGACAGGTGCTTGTGGACCAGCTGCTGATCCACGGCGCCGACTGCGCCTATTGCGTGCCGGGCGAGAGCTACCTAGAGGTGCTCGACGCGCTGCATGACGTGCGCGAGCGTTTCACGCTGTATAATGCGCGGCACGAGGCAGGCGCCGCCGACATGGCCGAGGCCTATGGCAAGCTCACCGGCACGCCCGGCATCTGCATGGTCACCCGGGGCCCCGGCGCCTGTCAGGCGGCGGTCGGCGTGCATATCGCCTATCAGGATTCGACCCCGATGATCTTGCTGGTGGGGCAGGTCGGGCGCCAAACCATGGACCGCGAAAGCTTTCAGGAAATCGACTATCGCCAGATGTTCGCGCCCGTCGCCAAGTGGGCGGCGCAGATCGACAGCGCCGCGCGCATCCCCGAATACATCGCCCGCGCCTTTCGCGTTGCCACCTCGGGGCGGCCCGGCCCGGTGGTTCTGGCGCTGCCCGAGGACATGCTGACCGATGTGGTCGAGGTGCCCGACGCCCGCCCCTACGCGCCAAGCGTTCCGGCCTTGTCGCCGCAGGACGCCGCCGCCGTGATGGCCGCGCTGTCGCAGGCGCAGCGCCCGTTGCTGCTGGCCGGTGGGTCTGGCTGGAGCGATGCGGGCGCCGCAGCGTTGCAGCGCTTTGCCACGGCCAACAACCTGCCGGTCGCCACAAGCTTTCGGCGGCAGGATCTGATCGACAACCACGCGGGCGCCTATGTCGGCGATTTTGGCACCGGGGTGGCGCCGTCCTTGGTCAAGCGGCTGGCCGAGGCCGACCTGCTGCTGGTCATCGGCGCAAGGCTGGGTGAGATCACCACCAAGACCTATGCCACGCTGTCGGTGCCGACCCCGGCGCAGACGCTGGTGCATATCCACGTCGATGCGAACGAGATTGGCCGGGTCTATTCGCCGACGCTCTCGGCGGTGTCCGGCCCCGATGCCGCGCTTGAGGCGCTGTGTGCGCAGCCGACGGCCCCTTCGGATGCGGATTGGGCGGCGGCGCTGCGGGCGGACTATCTGGCGGATTGCGAACCGCCGCCGCATGACTACCCGCTGGACATGGGGCAAGCCATGGCCGAGATGCGCGAACTGGTCCCCGCCGATGCGGTGATCACGCTGGATGCGGGCAACCACACCGGCTGGGCGCAGCGTTTTCTGCGCTACGCGCGGCCCGGACGGCAGATCGGCTCGACCTGCGGGTCGATGGGCTATGCGGTGCCCGCGGCGGTTGCCGCCTCGTTGCAGGTTCCGGCGCGTCAGGCCATCGCCTTTGTCGGCGACGGCGGCTTCATGATGTCGGGCATGGAGATCGCGACAGCCGTGCAGCATGGCGGGCGGCCCGTCGTGCTGGTGTTCAACAACGGCACCTATGGCACCATCCGCATGCATCAGGAGCGCGAGCACCCGGAGCGGATCTCGGGCACCGACATCGTCACCATGGATATTGGCCGTATCAGCGAAGGTCTGGGCGCGGTGCATATCCGCGTGACGCAAACCGCGCAGTTCAAGCCCGCGCTGCTGCGCGCCTTTGACCATGACGGGCCGACGGTGATCGAGCTGATGACTGATCCCGAACAGATCTCCACCCGCACGACGGTTAGCCGGTTGCGCGGCGATTAGGCGTTACGGAGGGGCCGATGACCAAGGCCTCCGACAGGCGGCGCTCTGCGCGCCGGTGCTGATGGGCGGCTGCGACAAGGCCACGCCCGGCCTTGTCATGGGGGCGATCACCGCCGGGGGGACCGCTGCCGCCCCAGCCGCGCGAGTGGCTCGGCTGATCCAGATCTACCGTGCGGCGGAGCGAAGATTGACAGGTTTGCAGAGGGGCGGTTTCCGGGGTATCACTCCGCGCTGAAACCTGTTGCACGACGGAACGCCTCTGGCCCGTGAGCGTTGCCCTTGCGCAGCCAATTTGCGCAGCCAGAGGTTCATTCATGCAGATCCGCATCGACGTCGACATGCACTACCGCTTTGCCAAGCCCGACACGCTGTTGCTTGCCTTCGAGGCCGCGAAAAGCCCCGGTCAGCGGGTGCTCGAGGCGCATCTTGATCTGGGCGATGCCGAGCTGCACCGGTTCGACGGCGATTCCGGCATTGGCGAGCGGATCTGGGCGCGCATCCCCGGCAAGGACATGACCCTTAGCTACAAGGCGCTGGTTGCGATCGACCGCCCGCCGCTTGATCCATCTGCACTGGAACAGGTGCCGCTGCACCGCATTCCCGGCGATGTCGCGCCCTACCTGCGCCCGTCGCGCTATTGTCAGTCGGACAAATTCACCGCCTTTGTTGCCAAGCGCTTTGGTGACCGTTCGGGCGGTGCCAAGGTGGCGGCGATCCGCGAGTGGATCGAGGCAGAGCTGACCTATGTGCCCGGCGCCTCGGATGCGGACACCAATGTGCTGGAAACCTTTGCCGGGCGCGAGGGCGTGTGCCGGGATTACGCGCATCTGATGTGTTCGATGGTGCGGGCCGCCGGGATTCCGGCGCGGATGGCGGCGGTCTACAGCCCCGGCGTGACGCCTTCGGATTTTCACGCCGTGGCCGAGGTCTGGCTCAGCGACGGCTGGCATCTCGTCGATGCGACCGGCATGGCCTCGGCCGATGATACCGCGCTGATCGCCGTGGGCCGTGACGCTTATGACATCGCCTTCATGGATTCCGTCGGGCCTGCCGAGCTGGTCTCGCTCTCGGTTAAGGTCAAGGCGGCGTAGAAAGACACGCGGCACCCAAAGGCGGGATGTCGCCGAGCGCCGCCTCCGTGAGCGGTGGAATCGTTGACCTGTTAACCATTTCGTCGCAGCATCCAAGGTACGGAATGGCTCGCGCCAGTCTTGGGGTGCAGGTTGCGCCGTGGCGGTGGCCTCTGCATTCGAACCGGGTAGGAGTACAGGCATGTACGGTACCGGGCGCCTGCGTGGTTTTTTTCTAGGTGCCGCAACACGACCGCCGACAACAGGCCCCGCGCCGTGGCGCGCCGGCAAAGAGATCCTTGCGCGATGATGGCGCCGGATCGCGGTCGCTTGCGCAGTGACATTCAGGGGCTACGCGCGCTTGCGGTGGTTCTGGTGGTGCTCGACCATGTCTTCGGCTTTCCGTCCGGTGGGTTTGTCGGCGTCGATGTCTTCTTTGTCATATCGGGATACCTGATCACCGCGCATCTTCTGCGCGAGATCGAGGCGACCGGCACGGTGTCGATCCTTGGCTTTTACGCCAAGCGGGTGCGGCGGATCCTGCCGGTGGCGCTTTTGGTGGCGGCGGTGACGGTGCTGGCGGCCTTCGTGCTGTGGTTTCCGCCGCGCGCCGTGCAGGTGTTGCTGGACGGGCTGAGCGCCATCGGCTTCGTCGCCAATATCCATTTCATGGCGCTGGGGACCGATTACCTGTCGCATGATGCGGCGGTCTCGCCGTTTCAGCATTACTGGTCGCTGTCGATCGAAGAACAGTTCTATGCGCTCTGGCCGATCCTGCTGCTTGGGGTGATGCTGCTGCCGGGCGGGCGGGGCCTGCGCATCGGGCTTGTGGCGCTGTTGGCGGCGGCGAGCCTTGGCTGGGGGCTGTATCGGTCCATCGGCGCGCCCGCCATGGCCTATTTCGACACCGGCGTGCGCGCGTGGGAACTGCTGGCCGGGGCGCTGCTGGCGATGGCCGGGCCGTGGCGGCTTGGCCCGCGCCTGCGTCGCTGGGGGAGGTATTGCGGTCTGGGGCTGATCCTTGGCTCTGCCATCCTGCTCGGCGCATCGTGGATCATCCCGGTGCCGGCGGTGCTGCCGGCGGTGATTGGCGCGGTGCTGGTTCTGGGCGCTGACGCCCCGGCGGGGCCGCGTTCGGTGCTGGGCAACCCGCTGTCGCGCTGGCTGGGCGATATCTCTTACAGCCTGTATCTGTGGCATTTCCCGGTTCTGGTGCTGGCGCAGGCGCAGTTCGGCACGGGGCTGGTCGTGGCGCTGGTCACGCTGCCGCTGATGCTTGGGCTGTCGTGGCTCAGCTATCGCTACGTCGAGCGCGCGGTGCTCGACAGCCGCTTCCTGAGGCCGGGGCAGGGGCGCTGGACGCGCCCCGCCGAGCTGGCGCTGGGGGTCGCGGTGCTGGGAGCCATTGCGGGGCTGTCCATCGTTCAGCTGCAGGGCCACGCCGCTGTGCGCTCGGCGGGGCCGTGGATGAAGCTGCTGGATCGACCGGTCGACTTCGCTACGGTGGACAAGGCGATGTCGCAGGAAGAACGCCAGCAGGATATCGGCGACGCGCTGGCCGCGCAGCGCTGGCCCGGAGGCATCACGCCGCAGCTCGCGCAGCTGTCCGACGCGGATTTCGCCGATGCGATGTTCGCCTGTCGCCAGAACCCGCTGTGGAAGGCACCGCGGCGGGTCTGTCGTTATACCCATGGCGACACCCCCGTGGCGGTGATCGGCGATTCCATCGCCGCCAGCTGGGTGCCGGCGATTTCCGCCATCGGGCAGGACAGGGGCTGGGACGTGGCGGCGCTGGCCTATTCCAATTGCTCGCTGTTTGATACCGACGTGACCGACGCCCACGCGACCCCCGGCTTTCGCGAGGCCTGCAAACAGCGGCGCGCCGAAATGTTCGCCTTTCTCGACGCGCTGAAACCCTCGATCGTCTTCTTGTCGGCCTCGGAATCGGCGCTGACCTTTACGGGGCAGGAACTCGACACCGCCGCCGAACTCTGGAAGCTCGGGGCAGAGCGGACCTTTTCCCGCCTCGCAGAGGTCGAGCAGCTGGTTGTGCTGCAAGACCCGCCCTGGGGCGCCAGCCCCGCCGACTGCGCCACGCGCTTCTCGCCGCCCGAAAGCTGCGTGGTGCCGGTTTCGGCGCGCCACAAGGCCAAGGCAGAGGCGGAATCGGCGGTGGCGGACACCTTCGACAACGTCACCTATGTCCCGACGCGCGACTGGTTCTGCGCGCATGGCAAATGCCCGCTGTTTGCCTCGCGCCAACTGACGCGGGTGGACCGGATGCACCTGACAGCCGCCACGGCCTACGCGCTGTCCGACCTGATCGCAGAGGGGCTGGATCACGATCCGTAAGCAACGGAGCCCCGATCCGGCAGAAGATCGCGCGTTGGAGGCTGGCGAAGATGCTCTGCGGACTGCAGCGCCTGAACGCGACGATCCACCGCGAGACCAAACCGAACGGGTTCGTTGACGAAAGTCTGCCCGGATGTGATGGCTATGACGGGTCGGCGAGCCATCTTGAGGCCGCCAGCCTCGGGGCAGCGCAAGAGCCAAACGCCGAAATTCGACCGCGATGTCCGTCTCCAGTTCCGCCCTGACGACGCTACCCTTCGCCGGGAGTTTAGCACGCGGGAGGGGCTTTGTCGCACAAATCGGGTGAAGGGTGTTCTTTCCCTTTCTTCAGAGGGATTTAGCCCGCGGGCACGGCGACAGCTATGCCAAGCGCAGAATAGCGCTTGAGCGCGGCGATACGGATCTGGATGTCCGCTGCCTAGCGGTTGAAGTCCCGTGCCCTGAGGCGTTATCCCATCCGTTCCCGGCAGAGCCTCCACTGAGGGACTAGGACGCAGGACGCGCATTGCAAAGCAATGTCACGACAGGTTTGGTCTCGACGCGGCTTCGGCGTGGGCATCGGCTCCAACGTCGCCAGAGTGCGCGCCTCAGGTATCGTGAGGCATTGATGGTTTCCTTTCGAGCGATCGCTGCTAATAGGCTGCCACGGCTTGGCAGTCTTGCGCGGCGGAAGGGCCGCGTGAGCGCCGCATGCGCCGATTTCATCATGGCATTTACCGCCTGTCGTCACTGATGAGGTGCGATCTTGGCCAGGAACTCGGGTAACATCGCGGCGTCACAACCGTTGCCCGTTGTGATCTCCCCTATCGGCAGATTTGCCATGCAAATCTCCTGCCGGGCCGTGGACAGCCCGAACCTCAGGCGTTTCTTCATCCGCTCTCGGGACATTCCTTTGGAATACCCTGTCGGGCAGTGGTCAGAAAGCTCTGGATCGCGGCATCGCTGAACTTGCATTGGCGAGCACGCCTGCCGGTCGGCGGCGGTGGCCAAGGTCATCTCAGGCTCAAAGCAACCTCTCACACATGTAAGCAAGTGCTGCCGGTCAAGGGATCGCCAACGAACCGCGCTGCTTCAAGCGGTGATTGCAAGACGCCCACTGCGTGGTTCTGTATGCCGTGAGGGGCCAACGGCTCATGCCTTCCAGCTGTCTTGCTGGCTTCACGCAGTGACTCCCTGACGGGATTTATGCAAAACGGCCAATCTGCCTTCCCACCGGAAGGGCGCTGACAGCCGACTCGACGCGCCGGTCCCACGGGAAGCGGCGGCGAGGCGCTACACAGATCCCGAAGGCGCTGCCCCCCCCCTGAGACCGGCTGCGGCGGAGGCAGGCGCCATCCCTGAACCTGCTCGGGCGGAGATCTGCCCGGGCAGGGGCGGGAATCTGCGATATAGTTTCATTTTCCACCTTCTCCCATCTTGCTCAGAGCCGCCAGCTTGCCCATGGTTCGCGCACGTCGCGTCAGGATCGGTCAGACCTCTGGCGCGCAACTGATGTCTGGGAGGACAACCATGATCAGAACCTTCGGGCTCGGCGCATTGATCGCCGGCAGCCTCGCCGTCACCGCACCCGCTGCGATGGCTACCGAATTTGTCAACGTGCTCACCGGCGGCACCTCGGGCGTGTACTACCCGCTCGGCGTTGCAATTGCCGACATCTATGCCAAGAATATCCCTGACGCGCGCGCGCAGGTGCAATCGACCAAGGCGTCGGTCGAGAACCTGAACCTGCTACAGCAGGGCCGCGGCGAAATCGGCTTCGCGCTCGGCGACTCTGTAAAGGACGCCTATGAGGGCAACGCCGAAGTTGGCTTCTCCAAGCCCCTCGACAAGCTGCGCAGCATCGCCGCGATCTACCCGAACTACATCCAGATCGCTGCCTCGGCCGACGCCGGCGTGATCACCGCGGCGGAACTGGCTGGTAAGTCGGTCTCGGTCGGCGCCGCAAAGTCCGGCACCGAGGTCAACGCCCGCAAGATCCTCGGCGCGCTCGACATGACCTACGACGATCTGGGAAAGGTCGAATACCTGCCCTTCGCGGAATCGGTCGAACTGATGAAGAACCGCCAGCTTGACGCCACCCTGCAAAGCTCGGGCCTCGGCTCGGCGGCTCTGAAGGACCTGTCGTCGACGCAGGACGTCACCTACGTGTCGATCCCCGAGGACGTGGCCGGTAAACTTGGTGCGCCCTACGCGGCAGGCATCATCCCGGCAGGCACCTACCCGGGTCAGGACGAGGACATCTCGACGCTGACGATCACCAACATTCTGGTGACCAGCAGCGACGTGTCCGACGAGCTGGCCTACCAGATGACCAAGCTGCTGTTCGAAAACCTCGACCAGCTCAAGGCGGCGCATGCGGCTGCGGGCGCCATCGACATTCAGAACGCGATCAAGAACTCGCCGATTCCGATGCATCCGGGCGCCGAGAAGTACTACAAGGAACAGGGCCTGCTTTAAGCAGCCCAGTGCGGCGGCCCGGCTTCGGCCGGGCGGCTTGCACGACAGGAGGACGACATGACCGGACAAAATGCGGCTGAGCACGGCCGGGCCGAGGAACTGGCCGAACTGCACGACCCGCTGGCCTCGAGCTTTCCGCAGAGCCTGACCGGGCGCTTTCTCTTCTGGTTGGCAGTGGCCTTCTCACTCTATCAGATTTCCATCGCCGCCCACGTCATCGACCTGCCCAGCCAGGTGATGCGCGCGGTGCACGTCGGCTTCCTGCTGGCGCTCGGCTTCCCGCTGCTGGCGCTCGGCCGCGGCTTTAAGACACCGCTGCGGACGTTTTGCTGGTTGCTCGCCGCCGCCGGTGTCGCCGTCGCCGCCTACCAGTGGATCGAATACACGCCGCTGCTGTTCCGCGCCGGTGACCCCAACACCGCCGACCTCGTCTTTGGCTGTGTTGCGATCTTTACGGTCTTCGTCGCCGCCTGGATGCTCATGGGCCCGGCCCTGCCGATCATCTGCGGCCTGTTCCTAGCCTATGCGCTGTTCGGGCAGTATCTGCCTTCGCCGTTCAACCACCGTGGCTACGCCTTTGAACAGGTGGTGGAACAGATCGCCTATGGCACCGAGGGGATCTACGGCATCCCCACCTATGTCTCGGCGACCTATATCTTTCTCTTCATCCTGTTCGGCTCGTTCCTCGAGAAGGCGGGGATGATCAAGCTTTTCACCGACGTCTCGCTTGGGCTCGTCGGGCACCGCATGGGCGGCGCCGCCAAGGTGTCGGTTCTGTCCTCGGGACTGATGGGCACGATCTCGGGCTCGGGCGTGGCCAACGTCGTCACCACCGGCCAGTTCACCATCCCGCTGATGAAGCGCTTCGGCTACCGATCCGCCTTTGCTGGCGGCGTCGAGGCGACAGCGTCGATGGGCGGACAGATCATGCCGCCGGTGATGGGGGCCGTCGCCTTCATCATGGCCGAGACGCTTGGCGTGCAATACATCGAAGTGGTCAGGGCTGCGCTGGTTCCGGCGATCCTCTACTTCGCCGGTGCCTTCTGGATGGTGCACCTCGAGGCAGGCAAGCGTGACCTGCGCGGTCTCTCGGCCGAAGAGATGCCTTCGGCGCGCAAGGCCCTGAAGGAAGGCTGGTACCTGATCCTACCGCTGGCCGTGCTGGTCTGGCTGCTGTTCTCGGGGTATACGCCGCTCTTTGCGGGCACCATCGGGCTTGCCCTTACCGGCATGCTGATCCTTGGGACGGCCATCGCCATGGGCCTGCCGTCGATGGCGGTGCGGGTGGTCTTCTGGATCGTCCTCGGCCTTTGCGCCTCGGCCTTCTTCAAGTTCGGCATCCACGCCATCCTGCTGGTTGTCGCCCTGCTCATCGCCGCCTGCGCCGCGTTCAAGGGCGGCCGCGCGACGCTTGCGGTCTGCCGCGACAGCCTCGCCGATGGCGCCAAGACGGCTGTGCCGGTCGGCATCGCCTGCGCCCTCGTTGGCGTAATCATCGGCGTCATGACCCTGACCGGCGGGGCCAACGCCTTTGGCCAGTTCATCGTTTCGGTGGGCCAGAACAGCCTGTTCCTGAGCCTCGTGCTGACCATGTTCACCTGCATCATCCTTGGCATGGGCATCCCGACGATCCCGAACTACATCATCACCTCGTCGATCGCCGGCCCGGCGCTGCTGGAACTCGGCGTGCCGCTGATCGTCAGCCACATGTTCGTGTTCTACTTCGGCATTCTCGCCGACCTGACGCCGCCGGTCGCGCTGGCCTGCTTTGCCGCCGCGCCCATTGCCAAGGAAAGCGGGCTCAGGATCAGCTTCGAAGCCATCAAGGTCGCGGCGGCCGGTTTCGTGGTGCCCTTCATGGCGGTCTACACCCCCGCCCTGATGCTGCAGGACGGCGGCGCGCTGGCGGAAGCCATCGGCTACTGGCCTGCGGTTGCCTACATCGTGCTGAAGGCGCTGATCGCGCTTGCGCTCTGGGGTGCCTGCGTCATCGGCTGGCTGGGTCGTCCGCTGGCGATCTGGGAGCGGATCATTGCCGTGGTCGCTGCCTTCACGCTCGTCGCGGCGCTGCCGATCACCGACGAGATCGGCTTTGCCCTTGTGGTGGTCTTCGGACTGCTGCTGTGGCGGCGCAAGGCCCCGGTGTCGGCATGACCGGCTGCCTGATGGCGGGGGCGATGATGCTCGCCCTTGCCGAGGGCAGCAGCTTCACGCTGGAGTGGACCCACTCAGTCGAGCGCGAGCAATGGCGCGAGACATGGGAAGTTACCGAAGACCGTCGCCTCCACCTCACCGAGGCGGCGGTCAAAGGCTCGGGCGCGGGCATGGAGCCCGGCGCAGGCGGCCATTTCGAGAACGGCTGGTGGGTCTGGGCGCCGGATCTGCCGCCGGTGCCGACGCTGAGCCTTGCCGCATCCGGCAAGACCCCCTCGGCATGGACCGTTTGCGCCAAGGAGTGCACCGAACTTGGCGCAAGCCCGAGACAGCCGGTGCAACTTGCCCCTTGCCCTGACGCAGGCTGATGTCCCCGCACCGCGCCCTTTTGCCCCGCATCCGCGCTGTCTGGCGGCTGCGTCTGTTGCTGGTGAGCCTCGGGGCGCTGCTCTGTGGCGCGCTGGCCTGGCAACTGGTGATGGCCGAACTGCGGCACGGGCTGGAACAGGGGCTTCTGGTCAGCCACCGCGCCCTGCAAGCCGAATTCGACCGTTTCCGCTACCTGCCGCGCGTCGCCGGCGAGGATGCACGCATCCACAGCGCCCTCGACAATCCGGCGGACCCGGTGGCGATCGACGCCGCCAACCGCTATCTCGAGAAGATCGCCACGCAGACCGGCTCGGGGCGGCTTTATCTGCTGAACGATGCCGGGGTGACCATCGCCTCGTCGAATTGGAACGAGCCTGACAGCTACGTTGGCCACGACTACAGCTTTCGCCCCTATTTCACCGATGCCCGCGTCACCGGCAATGGCGCTGTCTACGCCATCGGCGTGACGACCGGCGAGCCGGGCTACTTCATCTCGGCCCGCGTCGATGACCCCGGCCTTGGGGTGCAAGGGGTGATGGTGGTGAAGATCGATCTGCGACCGCTGGAACGGGCCTGGGCCGAGACTGGCCAACATATCGCCGTCACCGACAAGGACGAGGTGGTGTTTCTCTCCTCGATCGCGGGCTGGCGCTACAGGCCGCTGAGGCCGCTGCCCGAAGACGCCCTTGCCCGGATCGCATCCTCGCAGCTTTATGTCGCGGCCGATCTCAGGGCTGCCGAGCCACTTCTGCCCAAGGGCTCGGAGCTGCCGATCGACGGCGGGCGCCGCGCCACCACGCTGCGCGGCACGCCGTTCGAGAACGGCTGGCGGCTGCTTGCTGCCACGCCGATCTGGCCGGCGCGCGGGGCCGCCATGGCCACCACTGCGCTGGTGCTGCTGGCCGGGCTGCTCGGACTCGGACTGGCCGAGATGCGACGTCACCGCCAGCGGCTCATCGCGCTGCGCCTGCGCCAGACCGAAGTGATGGAGCGCAAGGTGCGCCAGCGTACCGCTGAGCTTGCGCGCGAGATAGATGCGCGCCGTCAGGTCGAGGACGATCTGCGCGCCACGCAGGCGACGCTGGTGCATTCCGAGAAGATGGCCGCGCTTGGGCGCATGTCCGCCGCCATCGTCCACGAGGTGAGCCAGCCGCTTGCCGCGATGGAGGCGACGCTGACCGCCGCCGAGTTCGGGCTATCACGTGCGCCGGAGCAGACCGCCGCACGGCTGCAATCGGCGCGCGGACTGATCCGCCGGATGCAGCGGATGACCAAGCATCTGAAGAATTTCTCGCGCCGTGAAGCGGCGCCGCTATCGTCGGTTGCGGTGGCCAGTGTCGCCCGCTCGGCGCTGGCGCTGGCCGAGCCGCGCGCCGATGCGGTGGGCGTGCAATTGCGCTTTGTGTCGCCGGGAATCGACCCGGTGGTAAAAGCCGGTCAGGCCCGGCTCGAACAGGTGCTGGTGAATCTGCTGCACAATGCCATCGAGGCTGTCGAGCCGGGCCACGGCGAGGTGACGCTGTCGATCGAGAGCCGCAGCGATGAGGTTGTCCTGCTGGTAAGCGACAACGGCCCCGGCATTGCCCCCGACGTGCTGCCGCGGATCACAGAGCCCTTCTTCTCGACCAAGGTCGGCGGCGAGAAACTCGGCCTCGGGCTTGCGATCAGCTTCGAGGTGGTCCAGCAGTTCGGCGGGCGGCTCGACATCCGCTCGGCCCCCGGCAAGGGAGCCGAGGTGTCGGTGATCCTGCCGCAGCTGGCAAGTGACGACACGCAGGAGGCCGCCGAATGATCCCGCTGATCCACGTGGTCGAGGACGACCGGGACCACCGTCTTGCGCTTTGCGATCTGATCGAGGCCGCCGGCTACCGCGCCGAGCCCTTCGCTGGCGGCAGCGAGGCGCTGGCGGCAACCAGCCGTCCCGACCTTATCCTGACCGACCTGCGCATGCCCGGAATGGATGGCCAAGCGCTGCTTGAGGCGGCGCGCGAGCGCGATCCAGACTGCCCGGTGGTGCTGATCTCGGGTCATGGCGATCTGGCGCAAGCGGTACAGGCGATGCGCGGCGGGGCCGAGGATTTCCTCGAAAAGCCCTATGACGGCATGCACCTTCTGAGCGTGATCGAGCGCAGCCTGCGCAGCCGCGCCGCGCGCGCAGAGATCGGCCGGTTGCAGGACCGCATCGCCCGCCGCGACGAGGGCGGGCTGCTGGGGCAATCGGCTGCGATGTCTGCCCTGCGCGCGCGCATCGCCGCCATCGGCCCTACCGATCTTGACGTGGTGATCACCGGCGAGACCGGCACCGGCAAGGAGCTCGTCGCCCACGCGCTGCACGAGGCCAGCGCCCGCGCCGCCGGACCCTTCGTCGCGGTGAACTGCGCCGCGCTGCCCGAGAGCCTGTTCGAGATCGAGATCTTCGGCCATGTTGCGGGCGCCTTTCCGGGCGCGCAGGACAAGCCGGGCAAGCTCGAGGCAGCCTCGGGCGGGACGCTGATGCTCGACGAGGTCGAGGCCATGCCACCCGCCATCCAGCCCAAGCTGCTGCGCGCGCTGCAGGAGCGCATGGTGGAACGGCTGGGCGAGAACCGGCTGCGCCCGCTCGATCTGCGCATCATCGCCACGTCCAAGGCCGACCTGCGCCCGCTTACCCTTGACGGCAGCTTCCGCGCCGATCTCTTTTACCGCCTCGCCGGGACCGAGATCGCGGTCGAGCCGCTGCGCGCGCTCGGCGACGACATCGTGCTGCTGTTCAGCCATTACGCCGGGCTTGCCGCAGCACGCTACGGGCGCGAGATGCCGCAGCCGTCCTACGCGCTGAAACAGCGCCTGCTGCGCCGTCCCTGGCCCGGCAACGTGCGCGAGCTCAAGGCTTTGGCCGAGCGCTTTGCCCTTGGGATTGACATCCCCGAGGACACCGCCGCCCCGCTCACCGAGCCGGAAGGCCTCGCTGAGCGGGTCGCTGCCTTTGAGGCGCGCGAGATCCGCCTCACGCTCGAGCGCTGCCGCGGCAATACCGAGCGCACCGCAAAGGCGCTCGGTATTGCCCGGCGCACGCTGAACGACAAGATCAGCCGCTACGGGATCCGCGTCTGAGCCCTGCGCGCTGAAGGCTTGCCGTTGGGCCCTTTCATTGGCGCTGCCCGCAGCGTAACCGAATGAGGCTTTCAGCATCGTTTCAAACGCATTGCCACGATATGGCGGGTGTGACCCGGAAAAGACCTGATCACGCACATACCGCAGACAGCGACACGATCTTTCGTTGATAGCAGCGCGAAAGGGTCAATCGCGTCGGTCAAGCTGGTGTAACCTGCGAGATGTCCCGAGGGCAGGATGTGGCGGCTTTCAGGGTCGTCTATCGTCTTACCCATCGCTACGTTTCCCTTGTAGCATGAGCAGGTTTTCACTGGGTCGGTGCACTCAAGCGCTCCTCCAGCTCAGTGCCGCGGCGCTGGTCTGGCCGAACTTGTCGGTGATCAATGGGGTCGCCGTCGCGGCCGGAATGATTTTCGTGATACAGCCAACGGTGGCGCGATAGCCGCGCGCCTTAGCGGGCGATGATCGGTTGGTGTCCGCGCGCGCGCCATCTCTGGATGGCCCGCATGGTCCAGTCCGCGGTTTCGCCCGAACCTGCGAAGATCATCTCATCCGCAAGATCGAGCAGCCTGTCCTGCGCGCGCGCGATATTGGCGAGATAGGCCGCCGGATCCGCCTGCAGCTCCGTATCCGAAACATCGAGCGGGCGCAGGTCCATCCTGCGCACACTGTGACCTTTGTCGCGCAGGGCTTCGAGGGCTGCCGTCTGCCGCTTGAGCGATGCGCAGGCGGTGTTTACGTCAGCGCCCTTCGCCGCGAGCTGCTTTAGCGCGATTCTGTCCATCGTTCCCGGGCTGGCATCGCCAGAATGCGCAGGGTGCGACCCGTCCGGTCGAACCAGCGCGCGGCCAGTTCGACGGTGGCCAGCCGGTCGAATCCCGGCGCATTGGGCGTCAGAATCTCCAGATCACAAGCCTCGGCACCGGGCCGCCGCTTAAGGATCGTGTCCAGCGCCGCGCCGAGATCGACCGCCTCTGTCGCCAGCGGGCCGATGACGCCGATACGCAGCTGCATCCGCCAGCACGGCTGACGCGGGGCGGTCTCATGCAACTGCATCGAGAATGTCAGCGCTTCCTTGACGTTTCGCCTGTCCTTGGCGCGCTGGTCATCGGGCAGTTCGGCAAAGGGCACGATCAGCGGGTGACGCTTGTGCTCGGTGTCGCGCACCGGTGCGTGGCAATAGCCATCTGTTCGGCGCTCCGCGCACCAGCGGCCATGCTCGGCCATCGACAGCGTATCGATCAATTGCGTGTTCCCAAGCACGGCATTGCCCGCCGCAGAGGCCAGCCGCAGCCCTGCAATGCCGGCACCGGGCGGCGGCGCAAGCCCGGCCGCATAGAACAGCTCGATCGCCGAAAGAGCCGCCCGATAGCTGGCGCGGCGCGCCGTCTCGGAAAGGGCAGGCCATGCGTTCTTGGGGCTCGGCACGACATCCGGGGCATTGCGCGAGGTCTCGTGGACGCGGCGCGCCAGATCGTGGTGCAAATGTTCAAGCGCCTTGTCGGCATCGTCAAGGAAACGGCCACCGAACCGTACGATGCCTGCCGTCAGGTCGGAAACCTCTTCCGGAGCGACATGGGCCAGCAACCCGTGCCGCAGGTAGATGGGCGCCCGCAGTCCCAGGCGTTCGATCTGAAGCTGGCGCAGGCGCATCGCGATGCCGACGTTGCAGGTGTCATCGCCGGTCGACACGACGATAGCCGTCAGCGGCGTGTTGCGCTCGACCTCGAACAAGGCATTCGCGACGGCCGCGGCGCAGCATTGCATCGCATCCATTCCGAAAAAGAGAATGCATGGCCCATCAGGGCCGAAATCCGGATTGAGAGGGTCGGGACGTTCAACTCTCAGCCGTGCTTCCGCTCTGGCGGGATCGCAATCGACCACGGTGAGCATCGGCGCCTTTTGCGGCGGGTCGTGACAGCGCAGGACGATCTCTTCGGCAACGGCAAGATTGACGCTTCCCAGTCCGACCAGCACGATATGCACCCGGTCTTGCCCGCGCATCGCCGCCAGCGCCGTCGGCGCCATGCCTGTCACCAGCGAGCGTGCAATGGTTTAAGAGCGGGAAATCAGCGATGCATGGGCCAGATCCGGCGTCAGCAGGCCGAGGTCGCGCGCCACGGATTTGTCCTCGACCCGCAATGTCAGGCGCAGGTTCCTGCGGCGGCGGGCCTTGGTTGTGCCAAGCCAGTTTCGCGCGCGCTCGACATTGATCATCGAATCCCTGTCGCCAAAGACGACCCTGGCAGGTCGCCCCAGGCTCCAGCCCGTCGCTGTTCCCCCACGCATTCCGTCGGGGATGCGCAACACGCGAAGGTCACTGCGGTTTGCGCTTTGTCGTTCCAGCTTCTCCGTCGTGTCGAAGGCCGTCGTGCGCGCAGTATGCGCCGCGTGATCGACGGCAAAATCCGAAACGCCGACGACAACAGTATGAGCGCGCCGGAACCCGGCAAGCATTCGCGTCAGCGTGTCCCTCAGCAGGGTGGCCACGATGGCGAGCAAGGCCGAAATCGTCGCCGCGAGCCCGGTGAACCGGGCCGTCTGGATCCATGGATTATTTGCAGCGGCGTTCGCAGGCCCCGGAAGATAGGACCCGTCTCCGAAGAAGGCGAGAATCGTGTTGTAAAGGACGTGCCCCCACATGGGGGCACCCGCCGCATCCCGGTGAACCCCGCTCCATCCCGCGATCCCGAAAGCGACGGTGAGGAACACCAGAGCCGTCGGCAGCGCGACGGAGAGGCCACGGCGAAATCTCATGACGTCATGATCCGGGCCCACGTCTTTTGCACCGACGCAATGTCATGTTCACTCACCAGGACGGAAACCGCCCGATGTTGCATCTACATCGCGACCCATGCCCCTAATCTTAGTGAAACGGCGGGGCAGCACTAGCCTTTTCTGAGGCCGCCCCGCCCGAGGGTTTTCAGAAGAAATCGGCCCGCACGTCCTCGAGGTCGCTCAGGCTCAGGCCTTCGATCAACACCGAACCATCTTCCCAGAACAACAACACCGAGTCAGCCTGCTCTTCGGCGAGGATATCGCGCGGGTCCATCCAGAATTCCAATTGATCATTCGCAAGCTCGAAACCTGCGATGAGGTCCGCCCCGGACCCGGTCGTGAACACGAAGACATCCGCCCCGCCGCCGCCGTTCAGCGTATCGTCGCCAGTCCCGCCCAGGATCCGGTCGTTGCCGTTGCCACCAGTCAGGCTGTCGTCACCGCCGCCGCCGTTCAGCGTGTCGTTGCCAGCCCCGCCCCAGACTGTATCGGCCCCAAAGGCGCCGCCTTGCGTGGAGTCGGTATACAGATCGTTGCCCGCGCCAAGAAACGCAAGATCGGTGCCATTGCCGCCTTCGATGCGATCATTGCCCCCCTCGCCATATAGCGTATCGCTGCCGCTGCCGCCGAGCAGCATGTCGGAACCCACGCCGCCGCGCAGCACATCGTTGCCGTTGCCGCCGGTCAGGCTGTCGTCACCATTGCCGCCTTCGACGCGATCATTGCCCCCCTCGCCATGCAGGGTATCGCTGCCGTTGCCGCCAACCAGAGTGTCGAGATCCACGCCGCCGCGCAGCAGATCGTCGCCGTCGGCGCCGACAAGGGAATCCCGGCCCGCCTGACCCAGCAGCAGATCGTCGCCGCCGCCGCCGTTGATCGTGTCGTTGCCGTTCCCGCCCCAGACGGTGTCCTGGCCATAAACCCCAGTCTGGGACGTGTCGGTGTAAAGATCATTGCCCTGTCCGAGCCATGCCGTGTCGGTGCCGAAGCCGCCGCGCACGGTGTCATTCCAGCCGCCCGCAATCAGCAGGTCGGCCTCTGATCCCCCTTCCAACAGGTCGGCCCCATCGCCGCCGATCAGCGTATCGGCCCCCGCTTCTCCGTACAGGGCATCGTTGCCGGTTCCGCCATTCAGACTGTCATTTCCAAGCTCGCCGTGGACAAGGTCTACCCCTCCGCCGGTCGAGATGGTGTCATTGCCAGCCCCGCCCCAGACGGTGTCGGCGCCATCAGCGGTGGACTGCTCGGTGTCGGAATAGACATCGTGCCCGGTACCAAGGAACGACCTGTCGCGACCGTCGCCGCCCCAGATCGTGTCATCGCCCTCGTCGCCCCAGATGCGATCATGCGCGCTGCCGCCCGAAAGCGCGTCGGCGCCGAAGCCGCCGCTCAGGCTGTCATTGCCACCGCCGCCGTGCAGCGTGTCGTCTCCGGCTTCGCCCCAGAGCACGTCGCCCTGCGTGCCGCCGTCAAGCATGTCATCGCCGTCGCCACCTTGAAGAGTGTCGCTGTCTTGTCCGCCCGCAATGACATCATTGCCGTCTTCGCCGCGCAGCAGATCGGCGCCGCCAGCACCATTGATGGTATCCGCTCCGTCGCCGCCCCAGACCGTGTCCGCGCCGAATTCACCCTGTTGCGCCGCGTCGGTGAACAGGTCAGCCCCGTTGCCCAGAAAAACGTGATCCCGTCCGTTGCCAGCGTAGACTGTATCGTTGCCGTCACCGCCGAAGATCGTGTCATTCTGCGCGCCGCCGTCAAGCAGGTCATCACCCGATCCGCCCTCAAGGAAGTCATTGCCGGCAAAGCCCGACAACTGGTCGTCGCCGGCGTTTCCGACCAGCACGTTCCTGAAGCCGTCCCCTTCGATGGTGTCATTTCCGGCCCCGCCGGTGACATCCTCGAATCCCGCGATGGTATCGCCTTCCGCTTCGCCGCCCCGCACGACGTTTTCGCGCAAGTCGACGTAAACCCCGGTGCTGTCGGCGCTGTAAACCAGCGCGTCCACCCCGTTGCCGCCGCTCAGGGCATCGCCTCCCTCGCCACCTTCGAGGGTGTCGTTGCCCTCGCCCCCGGTCAGCACGTCATCGCCCCCACGGCCCATAAGCACATCGGAACCGCCGAAGCCCACAAAGGCGTTGTCGTCGTCATTGCCGCCGACCAAATCCGCATATTCGCTGGCCAGCACATCCTCGAGTTCCGACAGGATGTCCCCTTCGGCCAGCCCGCCCGAAGACGTGCCCGCGGCGAAATCGACGTTGATACCTTCGGCAGAGCTATAATAGTCGATCAGATCGCGCCCGTCTGCGCCGGTGATCGTGTCCGCGCCATCGGAGCCGAAGACAGTGTCGTCACCCTCGCCGCCATCAAGACTGTCCGCGCCAGCGCCGCTTGTCATCAGGTCTGCGCCAAGACCGCCGAGCAGGGTGTCGTCACCGTCGCCCCCATCCAGTGTATCCGCACCGTCGCCACCATTCAGGCTGTCATTGCCATCGCCGCCGGACAACGTGTCCATCCCCGCATCGCCATCGAGGCTGTCATCGCCCTGCCCACCAACAAGGCTGTCCGCACCCACGCCGCCATGCAGGGTATCATTGCCGTCCATCCCCAGAAGGGTGTCCGCCCCGAAGTTGCCGCGGATGCTGTCGTTACCGGCACCGCCATCAACGAAGTCGTCGATCAATCGATTGTGGTAGCCGTTTTCCTGCGCGAGGCCCGCGAAACTGTCATCTCCGGCGTGAAGGACAATGTCTCCGTCTCCCGCGATCAGGGTGGACAGGCCGGACAAGTCGATCAGGTCCGAGGCATCTGTCCCCTCAAGGCGCATCAAGGTCGGGCTGGTTGCCATCCATTCGATGCCCTGCTCTGCCGAAAGATCCAGCCAAAAGATCTGGCCGTCGTCCAGATAGATGCTGTCGTTGCCCTCTGAGCCGTAAAAGACACTGTCCTCTGTCAGATGCGCCGTCGAGACATGGAACACATCGTCGCCGGCGCCGCCGGAATAGGTGTCGCCCCCGGCGCTGCTTTCGAACGTATCGTTGCCATTGCCCCCGATCAGCAGATCCGCGCCGCCTTGCCCATTCAGGGAGTCATCTCCGTCTCCGCCTTCCAACGTGTCCTGCCCTGCGCCGCCGGACAGGGCGTCATCCCCGGCGCCAGCAGACAGGAAATCGTCCCCCTCGCCGCCATCAACGCTGTCATCCGCCGATTGCCCCAGAAAGGTGTCATCCCCTGCCAGCAGGGACATCGAGCGCACAGCCACCTGCTGCAGGGCGCTGAAATCGAACAGGTTGTCCGCAGCCGTTCCGTCGATATCGACCGACGAGTGAAGCGCCTCGATCCCCATGGAAGGATCCAGATCCAGCCAGTCGACAGTCAATCGGTCGGACGACCCGTACCCCAGTGACAGGGAGTCGGTGCCATCGCCCCCCTGCAGCACCACGCCTGAGGGCGATCCAACCGATCCGCCGGTCAGATGAATCACATCGTCGCCCGCGCCGCCGTCGAGCGTATCAAGGCCACTGCCGTCATAAAGCTGGTCGCTGCCATCGCCGCCCGCAAGGCTGTCATTCCCCTCGCCGCCATAAAGGACATCGACACCCGCGCCACCCAGCAGCGTGTCGTCGCCATCGTCGCCGAATATCCGATCGAAACCGGCGCCGCCATTAATGCTGTCGTTCCCCGACCCACCGTCAATGCGATCATCAGCGCTACTTGCAAAGAAGGTGTCGTCACCGTCATACAGGTAGACGCTGAGCTCCCCGGCGTTTTCGAACCTGTTGTAGTACCATGTCACCAGATCGCGCACACCGCTGATGTCCAGCATGTCCGATCCTTCGGTGCCATACAGTATATTGGACTCAAAATGCACCGCCTCGATGTCCGTTCCGACACCAAGATCCAACTGCTGCAGCCGGTAATGATCCATTGACAGCGTGTCTTCACCTTCGCCGCCGATGAATAGGCGGGGGCCACCATAGGCAATGGGCCGCTCCGCAATAAGCAGGTCATCACCCGCTCCGCCATCAAGCGTGTCGGCGCCATAACCGCTGGCCAGCGTGTCGTTGCCGCCACCCCCAGACAGGCTGTCATTGCCGGCGCCCCCCTCCAGAAGGTCATCGCCGGTCAGGCCTTGCAAGGTGTCATCACCGGCCAGGCCGAAAAGGCTGTCGTCAAGATCCGAACCCACAATAAGCTCGGCTGCGTCGGTTCCATAAGTGCTAGGCAAAAGGTATTCCTTCAAATTCCTGATCGTGGCGTCGCCTTCACGAGCGATACGTGATGGATGTCACCGAGAAATGACTCGTCATTACTTATGGTTGCCAGATTATGGTCTGGTCAATGTTGCTATTTCCTTACTTGTCTATTTCCTCGTCGCGATGTGGCTTTGACGCGAGATCTGTCATTGCCCGTCGACAGGACGGCGCCAAGGTGCCGTGGAACTCTGGCGATCCCTCGACCGGCAGCACCTGCTTGCATGGGCAAGACGGTAAACTGGTCCGCTGACGAACTTGGACCGGACGAGCAGCGTCTTCCTGAACTCACGCAGGTCTGGATCATTCAGCCGGGGCGATGATCGAGGGCGGTCTCAGGGCAGTTCTGGTCGATAGGGCTGTCTCCCTGACCAGCTGCGCCGGGGCGTGAACCTTCGCCGCCCATGCGCCGCGGGGCACCTCGCAAATCTACGCCAAAAGCTCTCTTGCGGTCCCAGCGCCGGGCCGGGCGGTAGCCGCCACCGTTCCTTGCGCGACTGTTGCCGTGATGACCAACGCCGTCTCACGCTGCGCCATGGGGCAGGCGGCGCCTCCTGTCAGGCTTGTTGGGTGCCGCGCTCTGGACAGACGACAGCAAACCCAACGCGCTTGCTCAGATCAGCACGATGTCGTCGAGCAGGGTCTCGCTAGACGTGAGCCCGCTCAATGTAATCGAGTGACCTTCGTCCAGTCGTAAAACGAGCGTTCCGGACACAGTTTCGGAAAGCGCGTCCAGCCGTGTCTGCGTCAGATCGCCATTCCACAGCTCGCTATCGATCCGAAGTTCGTCGATACCAAGCTGGAAGTCCATGATTGTGTCGGAGTTGATCCGTTCCGAAAAGATGAAAACATCCTGGCCGGCACCGCCGCTCACGGTGTCATTCCCACCGCCCATCCGCAGCGTGTCATTCCCATTGCCGCCAAAGACCACGTCATCCCCGAACGCCACCTGGGCATTGTCGATCCAGATATCATTTCCATTGCCCAACGCGGCCTCGTCAGCGCCATTGCCACCGGTGATCGTATCATTCCCGTTGCCGCCAAACATGGTGTCATTCTGGGCTCCGCCGTCGAGCCGATCATTTCCCGCCCGGCCGAGCAAACGGTCATTCCCTTGCCCGCCAAACGCATGATCGTTGCCGCCGCCGCCGCTGACGGTATCAGCGCCCGCGTTTCCATGGATCGTATCATTTCCGTGCGCAGCAGCTTGTCCGTTGTCCAGGAACAGGTCCGCCCCGCCGCCAAGGTAGACAAGATCTGCGCCATTTCCTCCGACCACCCTGTCGTCTCCGTCGCCACCGCGCAGCGTGTCGTAGCCCGCCCCGCCAAGGATGGTATCGGCCCCTGCATTGCCTTCGATGCTGTCATTGCCGACACCACCATCGAGCCGGTCATTTGCGCCGCGGCCATATATCGTATCATTTCCTTGATTGCCGCGGATATCGTCGTTCCCCTGTCCGCCGTCCAGAAGATCATTGCCACCCAGTCCGGCAATTGTGTCCTCACCCGCCAAAGCGCGGATGATATCCCCGCCATCCGTGCCGGACAGCGAGTCCGCACCTGCGCTCGGTCCTGCTGCGCCATCGTCATTGGTGAACTCGGCCAGGTCCCGGCGCAGACTTTGCGTGAACAGGTCATTCTCGATGTCTAGCAGATAGTCGATGCCACCGTTGTCGAAATCGAGCATGACAGTGCCCGACGCGATGCTCTCATCGGAAAGCAGCCCCGGAATTTGGCTACCCCAGTCGGGGTAGAAAGATGTGATCATCACATCAGAAAAACTGCCGGGGGTGTACATGTCGACCCCGATCACCTTGACGCCATTGTCGCTGGCGTATTGCAGAACACCCCGCGTGGTTGCGCCTGCAGGGCTGACCAGGACATCAACGCCACCGTCGATCATTTCTGCCGCCAGTTCCGCCCCCCGGACAAGATCGTTCCACGCGGTCGGGGTATCGCCCGTCATCTCAATATCGACGATGACAGCCGGGTTCCCCGCTTCGGCTCCGGCTCGGTATGCCTCGGACGCAGCGATCAGCTGAAGTGTAGACATTCCGCCGATAAAGCCGATCCGCCCTGTCTCCGAGGCTTGTGCGGCCAGATATCCCGCTGCCTCGAGCATCGCCGAGAGGTCGAACTGATAGGAGGTTACATTCGTGCCGCTGGCCTGGCCGCCAATCGCGGCGAAGGAGACCGATGGAAATTGCGGAGCAACTTCTTCCACGGCTTCGTCGAAGCCAAAGCCAACCGTTAAGATCCGATCATACCCGCGGTGTGCGAAGCGCGTAAGAATAAGCTCCCTTTGGGCCTCGCTTTGGGTCTCGATGAAAACGTAAGAGCCGCCGGTTTCTTCGGCCCAAGCCGCGGCTGCGCTGTAGACGGCTTCATTGTAGCTTTCGTCAAACCTGCCGCCAAGATCGAAGGCGATTGCTGTATTCGGCATCTACCCAGCCCCTCCAATAAATCTGAAGACACGGGTGTATTCCAACGGAACAGTGGTCAGGGCGACCCATTCCGGCTGGTCTCGTCGACCAGTTGATTTGATGAAAAAAGTCATCTGAACAAAATACCTGCCAGTTACCAACTTGCTGATGCAGTCGCATCTCATGCGGGGGAATGCTACCAAAGCGCCCGATTTCCACCAAGAACGAAAAGCTCTTGGGAGCGGGAGGCCACGGGCGGCGTAAAGTGAATGCAACTGGACGCACAGGTGAGACATGGTGGCATGACCGACGCCCGCCTCTTTTGATGCCGCAGGTTCCTCGCGAACTACAGCCCGAACTTGCCCGTCCAGCGCCGGGCAGCCCTGTAGAAGACGCCGATGCCACGTTCGAGCAGCATCTTCCCGACCTCACGCAGGCTCAAAGCGAACCGCACTATCAGCCAGACCGCAACGGCGGGGTCTATCCGTTGCTCGTGGTCATCCATATTCTCGACGAGCGCTGGGGGGCTGAGGCGGATGCTTCGCGGTGTTTCCCTCGGTGAGCTGACGCGGCTAGCTGGCATAGGCCCGGAACCCTGAGACCATCAGCGTCCCGCCATCAGCAGGACGGCCGCGGCCAGCCCGGCGATGTGGTGCTGCCCCTCGGGCGCCGCTGGCGGATCGGGTGCTGCCCCGCCGCGTTCACGATGCGCCTTCTGGGTCGTCGTCCCAGCGTGGAAGCGGCGTGGCCACCGATGGGACCGGCTTGAGAAAGGCGTCGATTTCCATGGCATCAAGCACCTCCTTGCGCTCCAGCGCCTCGATCAGCGCACGGATCTGCTTTTCGTGGCGAGTGATGATGCCGCTCGCCAGCGCCTCGGCGTCTTTCAGAAGCGTCGTAACGGCCGCATCGACCCGCGCCGCTGTTTCATCCGCATATTCACGCGGCTGGGCAATGGCCTGACCCAGAAACGGGTGGTCCTCGCTCTGGCGAAGATCCACCGGGCCGATGTCCTCGCTCATGCCCCAGCGTGCGACCATGGATCGCGCCAGAGCGGTGGCGCGCTTGATGTCGTCATCGGCCCCGGAACTGGTGCTGCCGACCAGAAGCTTTTCCGCCGCCCGCCCGGCCAGCAGGATGGTCAGCTGGTTTCGCAGGTAATCCTCGGGCAGGGTGTGGTGCTCTTCGCGTTCCAGCATATGCGTGCTGCCAAGGCTGCGCCCACGCGGAATGATGGTCACCTTGTAAAGCGGATCGGCTCCCGGCGTGTAATAGGCCGCCGCCGTATGCCCGGCCTCGTGCACGGCCAGCCGGTGCTTTTCGTCGGGCCGGATCGCCAGGCTTCGCACCGTGCCCATGGTCACCTTGTCGCGCGCTTCCTGAAGATCCGCTTGCGTGATCGATGCGGCGCTGCGCCGCGCCGCCTGAATTGCGGCTTCGTTCAACAGGTTCTTCAGATCCGCCCCGGAAAAGCCGGGGGTGCCATCGGCGATCGCCTCCAGATCCGCCGGGTCGCTCAACGGAAGCGCCTTGGCATGGATCGTCAGGATCGCGTGCCGCGCCCGCCTGTCCGGCAAATTCAGCGTGACGTGCCGGTCAAAGCGACCGGGGCGCAACAGCGCGGCATCAAGGACATCCGGGCGGTTGGTTGCTGCCAGCACGACCACCGCCTCCTTGCCCTCGAAGCCGTCAAGTTCGGCGAGGATCTGGTTGAGCGTCTGTTCGCGCTCGTCATGCCCGCCGCCCAGACCGGTGCCACGGGTGCGCCCGATGCTGTCCAGCTCGTCGATGAAGATCACCGCCGGGGCGGCCTTGCGCGCTGCCTCGAACATCTTGCGAACCCGACCGGCGCCAACACCGACGAACACCTCGATGAACTCGGACCCCGAGGTGGAAAAGAACGGCACCTGCGCCTCGCCCGCCAAAGCCTTTGCCAGCAATGTCTTGCCGGTGCCCGGTGGTCCCATCAAAAGCACCCCGTGCGGCACCTCGGCGCCCACGCGCTGAAACCGTTCCGGATCACACAGGAAGTCGACCAGTTCGGACACCTCTTTCTTGGCCTGATCCTGCCCGGCAACATCGTCGAAGGTGGTACGAGACCGCGAGACGGTCGGCTTCGAGAACCGGCCACTGAACAGCCCGCCCAGACCTGCCGCGCCGGCTCCCCCGCCGATCTGGCCCATCAGCCGCCTCTGTAGCCACAGATACACGCCCAGGATCAGGATCCACGACAGCAGGTAGCTCAGAAGCGAGACGCCCTGCGGCTCTTTTGCCGTGATCTCGACGCCTTGCGCCTCGAGCAGGGGCAACAGTTCGGTATCGCCTTGGGCCGGTGTGACCGCGCGGTATTTCAGGTTCACGCCAGCGACGCCATCCTCGGCTGTCACCGTGATCGCGTGCTCTTCCAGCAGGGCCTGCCCGATCTCGCCATTGCGGATCATCTGTTTCAGGCTGCTGTAAGGAAGGAGCTGAACATCGGAAACCGTGTTGGTCAGGGACGCAAACACCAGCGCCGCAAGAAGCATCGCCCAAAGACCAAAAATGATCTTCTGCTTCTGGTCATCGGCATCTGGCGGCCCGGGGGGCGAAGCGTTTGACATGCGAAATCTTTCCTGAGGCGGCGGGCAGTGCGGTGCGGGGCTAGTCCCAGAGTTCCTGAACCGATTTGCGCATGGCGTGCTTGACCTGCTCGAACTCGCCCCATGATACATGTCGGCGCAGCAGGTCGATGACCGCCGCCACGGCCCGGTCGGGATCCTCCAGCGGCTCCTTGTGGAACCGCAAGGCGACCCGCGCGATCAGATCGCTCTTGTTGCGGGGCTTGACCGGTGTCTTCGAAGGGTTCCAGCCCTCGAAATACACGCCGCGCACCAGAACCGGCAGCTGCGCCGCCAGATCTGCGGCCTCATCGACGGTCAGAAAATCGCGGATGGCGTGCAGGGTCTCGTGCAGCAGCATATAGGCGCGCGGCTTCGGAAAGCCGAGATCATCGCAAAGTTCGTTCAGCCATTCGGCGAAAATCTGCGGCGCATGATCGAGCGTGGCGATACCGGTCGTGGACATGAGACACCTGTTGCTTGACTATCACTCTGGGCCATCATGGACGCTAACGTGACATGTCGCATTGATGACGATCAATTCCGCGACCGGGCTGAGCAGCCGGCCTGCCACTGAACGTTCATCCCGCGGCGCTTTGAGCCCTGTTCGTGTTCACCCCAACCGGCTCGGGTCGAGCAATCGCCCGACGCGCGAAGCTTTCATCTCGCGCAGCGGGGCGGGCGACGGTCCAGCCCTGAGCGCGAGCCAGTTGCGCTCAGGAACGCCTGATGATGTCCGGAATGCTATTTTGACGCGATGTTTGCGTCCATCAAATTTGACGACTTTGCAACTTTAGCTTGTAGCAGAAGCTCATCAAGAGCCAGCGGTCGCTTGGATGCCTCGCACCGGTGAGATCGCCGCCGGACCACGCCCGACTGGAGCCAACCGCCCGCCAGAACCGAGTGGCAGAGGATGTAGAGATGGCCGGTGACGAAGTTGCAGGACGCTACGGTGTCCTCGAACACGGGGCAGACATGCCACTCTGCATACAGGTCAGTCGCGGCCTCCTTCGAGCCCTTCAGGACGGTCATTTCCGCCATCGAAAGATCCCCGCAACACGGCAACTCTCCCAGCTTCTGAACCTTGGGATAAACACGATTTCACCCTTCTATCAAGAGCTTGACTCCCAAGCTGTGATCTATTCGGCGCAACGCTCGGGATGGTTCGTCAACGAGCAATTCAGCACTTTGCAGCTCGAAGAGGGCGCGCAGGCGGCCCATGTGCCGGGCGTGCGATGATGATGTCCCAACTGATGGTGTAGCTCACGACGGGCCTCGCGCTCACCGGCGGGCCGAGCTTGTCAGTCGCGCTG
>NZ_JAUOQN010000042.1:0-41728 GCF_030547555.1 Salipiger sp. 1_MG-2023
TCGGCGACATCTCAACCCTCGCCGACCCTTCCGTCGTCGAAGACCTCATCGAAAACCGCGCAAACAAGGGGTAACCGCCCCGAAGCCGGCTGAAAAACGAACCGGGCGCGGCATTCCGCGCCCATTTTACCGGTTTCACGGTTTTTCGAACACGGCCTTAACCATTGCTGCGATTCCATCGCGCCGCATGCGAAAAGACATCACACAGACTTCGCCGATGCTGGTACTCTGCAGGCAGTGGGGGCGCTGTATCTGATGGAGTATGTCTATGCAGTTCCCAAGTCTGACGCAATTTCTGGCCCCTCTGGCGACGGGCCACCCCCAGGGGCTTCCTGCGGTGCAAAGCGAACCTGCCCGGATCTCGCGCGTTCAGCCAGTCAAGGAACAGGCCAGCACTGGAACCCAGACCGGCACCGATCAGGATCCCTCTGCCGAGTCCCGGCAGATGGTTGCACGGCAAAGCTCGCAACGCATTTCGCCGCCCTCTGTCATGCAGATCCGCATTGCACAGATGCTTCAGGATCAGGCCGACAAGATGCAAAGCGAAAGCGCCTCTGCGCCAAAGCCCGCAGACCCCCAGCCCCAGACCGCCCAGACTCCCGACGAGCCAGCCCCCGAACCGGTCACCGCGCACGCGCCTGAACCCGCCCCGGACCCGGACACCCCCAAATCGGCGCCGCCTTTGCCCACACCTTATGCCTCACGCGCGGATCTGCCGACGGACACCGGCTTTGACGAAGAACTCTGAATGACGGCCTGCCGTCACGGCTTCGTGGTGGGAAACCTGCCCTGTGCGCCGCAAATCCCTGCGCCGTCGCTTTTCATGGCGAAAGGCTTGGCCTATAAGCCCGTCAATCCACGGGCCCCCTGACACAGGCCCTGACATCTACCGGCGAGGATTGCATGAGCAAGAACACCCACGAAGCCGATGTGGCCTTCATCAAGGCATTGGCGGAGCTGCTCCGCGACAACGACCTGACCGAGCTTCAGGTCAAGCGCGATTATGCCGAGGACGACAGCCTCAACGTACGCGTCAGCCGCCATACGCACATGACCGCTCCGGTCGCGATGGCGGCCCCCGCGGCCCCGATGGCGGCGGCCACCGCCGCCCCCGCTGCGCCCGTCGCAGACACCATGCCCGAAGATCCCGCCGCCCATCCCGGCGCCGTGACCTCGCCCATGGTCGGCACCGTGTACATGCAGCCCGAACCGGGCGCGCCGTCGTTCATCAGCGTCGGCCAGCAGGTGCGCGAAGGCGACACGCTGATCATCGTCGAAGCGATGAAGACCATGAACCACATTCCCGCGCCCCGCGCCGGGACCGTCAAGCGCATCCTCGTCGAGGACGGCGCCCCCGTCGAATACGGCGCGCCTCTCGTCATCCTTGAATAAGGGGGCATCATGTTCGACAAGATTCTGATCGCCAATCGCGGCGAGATCGCGCTGCGGGTCATCCGCGCCTGCCGCGAAATGGGCATCGCCTCGGTTGCCGTGCATTCCACCGCCGACGCCGACGCCATGCATGTGCGCATGGCCGATGAAAGCATCTGCATCGGCCCGGCGCAGTCTTCGGAAAGCTACCTGTCGCCCGCCGGGATCATCTCGGCCTGCGAAATCACCGGGGCGCAGGCGATTCACCCCGGCTACGGCTTCCTGTCGGAAAACGCCCGATTTGTGCAGATGGTCGAAGACCACGGTCTCACCTTCATCGGCCCCTCTGCGGCGCATATCCGAATCATGGGCGACAAGATCACCGCCAAGGATACGATGAAGGCGCTTGGCGTGCCCTGCGTGCCCGGCTCCGAAGGCGGCGTGCCCGATGTCGAGGCGGCCAAGCAGATCGGCCGCGATTTCGGCTATCCGGTGATCATCAAGGCCACCGCCGGCGGCGGCGGGCGCGGCATGAAGGTTGCCAACAACGAAGCCGAGATGGAGCGCGCCTTTCAGACCGCCCGCGCCGAGGGCAAGGCCGCCTTTGGCAACGATGAAGTCTACATCGAGAAATACCTGCAAAAACCGCGCCATATCGAAATTCAGATCTTTGGCGACGGCAAGGGCACGGCGGTTCATCTGGGCGAGCGCGACTGCTCGCTTCAGCGCCGTCACCAGAAGGTCTTCGAAGAGGCCCCCGGCCCCTGCATCACCCCCGAAGAGCGCGCGCGCATCGGCAAGACCTGCGCCGATGCCATGGCCGAGCTGGGCTATTCCGGCGCTGGCACCGTGGAATTCCTCTATGAGGATGGCGAGTTCTATTTCATCGAGATGAACACCCGGCTTCAGGTCGAACACCCGGTGACCGAGGCGATCTTTGGCGTCGATCTGGTGCGCGAGCAGATTCGCGTTGCCGAACGCCGGGGGCTGTCGTTCACTCAGGACGATCTGAAAATCGACGGGCACGCCATCGAGGTGCGCATCAACGCCGAGAAGCTGCCGAATTTCTCGCCCTGCCCCGGCAAGATCAGCCAGTATCACGCCCCCGGCGGGCTTGGCGTGCGGATGGATTCGGCGCTGTATCAGGGCTATTCGATCCCGCCCTATTACGACAGTCTGATCGGCAAGCTGATCGTCAAGGGCCGCGACCGCACCGAGGCGCTGGCGCGGCTCAACCGTGCGCTGGCCGAGCTGATCGTGGATGGGGTCGACACCACGATCCCGCTGTTCCACGCATTGCTACAGGAACCGGCGATCCATAGCGGGGACTACAACATCCACTGGCTGGAAAAATGGCTGGCCACGGATCCGTTCAAGGCCGAGTGATGCAGCGGCTGGGGGCATTCGGGGGCACCCGGCCATGAGCCTTGGCGCGGAGCAGCTGCTCATCGCCTACCGCTCGGGCGTCTTTCCGATGGCCGAGCACCGCGACGACCCGGAGCTGTTCTGGGTCGATCCCCGGCGGCGCGGCATCATCCCGCTTGACGGGCTGCACATCTCGCGCAGCCTTGCCCGCCGCCTGCGCAAGACCGACTATACCGTTACCGTCGACACCGCCTTCGAGGCGGTGATCGACGCCTGCGCCGACCGGCCGGAAACCTGGATCAACCCCGAGATCCGCCGCCTGTTTCTGGAACTGCACCAGCGCGGCGTGGCGCATTCGCTTGAGGTCTGGATCGACGGAGAGCTGATTGGCGGGATCTACGGGGTCGAAATCGGCGCGGCCTTCTGCGGCGAATCGATGTTCTCGCGCCGCCGGGACGGCTCGAAGATCGCGCTTTGCTGGCTGGTGGACCTGTGCCGCCGCGCGGGGTTCACCCTGTTCGACACGCAATTCCTGACCGAGCATCTGGCCTCGCTCGGCGGGGTCGAGATCACCCGGATGGACTATCGCTTCCGCCTGCGCGACGCGCTGTCACGCAGTGCGGATTTTGCCGGAACGCCGCTGACCAGCGGTCACGAGGTCGTGCAGCGCAACACCCACACGTCATAGCGCTGGTGATCCATGGCGTTCAGCGCCGGCGACGAGGCAACCATCCAGCCCCGGAACACCGGCTCGGCCTTGCCCGCCTCGCGCACGGTCAAGAAGGCGAACGCATCGCTGGCAGGATCGCCTTCGGGGTAGCGGCATTCGGACATCGACACTTCGATGCGACCGAATTGCGCCATCCCGCCAGACCGGATCTCGATATCGCCCGCGCGCCCGGTCAGCTTGTCGAGCCCGCGCAGCATGGCGCCACTGCCGGTATCGGTGGCCTCCTGAGCGCTGGCGCTGCCAGCCAGAATCGTTGCGACAAGAAGAAGGAACCGCATCAGTTGTTTCCTCCGCCAACGTATTTCAGCAGAAGCGAAATCAGGCTGACAGAGCCTTGGGTGTCGACGATCTCATCTCCGGCTTCGAGGAAGAACATCGAGCCGCCGGGGCTGATCTCGACAAAATTGCCACCCAGCAGCCCCTCGGAGGAAATCAGGATGGCGCTGTCATCGGGCACCTGTACACCGCGTTCCATGGTCAACGACATATCGGCGCGGTAGGTCTCGGGGTTGAGCGCGATCTCCGACACGGTGCCCACCTTCACCCCGGCAAGGCGCACATCGCTGCCGACACTCACCCCCTCGAGCGAACGGAAGCTGGCGGTCAGCGGATAGCCGTCGCCGCCCATCGAGAACCCGGTGGTGGTGATGGCGTAGGCGCCAAAGGCGATCGCTGCGGCAAGGACGACGCCGCCGACCAGCACCTCGGTTGTGGAGGTGGTCATGGGGTTATTCCGGGCTCCAAGCCTCGTAATCCGAGCGCGGCTTGGGCTGCGGCTGGCGGATCGAGCCTTGCGGTGCATAGGCCAGCGCGGTGCCGGTCAGGTTTTCAAGATGCGGCTTTTCCCAGCTTTTATGGGTCAGCGGGCGCGTCGTCGGGGGCTGATCGAAGGTGTAATGCAGCCAGCCGTGCCAATCGGGGCTGACGCGCGACGCCTCGATTTCGCCATTGAAGATCACCCAGCGGCGCTTGCCGTCCTTGGTCTGGTAAAAGGCGTTGCCCTGTTCATCCTCGCCGACGCGGGTGCCGTGCCGCTTGCTCCAGATAAGCGTGTTGAGCGTGGCGCCGTTCCACCAGGTCACGGCCTTCAGAAGCGAATTCAGCATTCCCATGGGCGACTCCTCGGATCTTCCTGTTTTGCTTATGGCAACTTGCAGCCCCCGCGTCCAGCACGGGGCGCTGCAAATCGGCGCGATCAGACCGCCGGGGCCAGCGTCGTCAGCTCGATCTCGATGCGGTATTTCGGATCGATGAGGTTCGTTTCGATCATCGTGCTGACAGGCGGGTTGTCTCCGAAGGTCTCGACCAGCACCGGCCAGCAGGCTTCAAACTCTGCCGCGTCGGGCAGATAGTAGGTCACGCGCACCGCGTCGGCAAAGCTGGCCCCGGCCTCGGCCAGCGCCTTGCCGATGGTCTCGAGCGCCGAGCGGCACTGCTCCGGTGCCGTCTCGCCCTGCCCGACGGTGCCCGCGACATGCACGAACCCGCCGGCGACGACGGCGCGGCAATAGCCGATCTTTGCTTCGAAGGGGCTGCCGGTGTGAATGCGTCTGATCATTCGATACTCCTGGGTGATCTGCGCTTGTATACGAGGATGCATCGGGGGAATGCCAGAGCATCAATCGCCTGACTCCGCCCCGCAACAGGTGCCATTCTTCGGTGCCCTGCCGAGGTCGGCAAGGCGACGTTACAAAAAATGGCGCCCCCGACAAAGCGAGAGGCGCCATCATTCTGTTTGCGTCCGACGGCGTAACATCTTCGCCGTCAGGGTCGGGCCTCAGCCCGGCTCAGGCCGAAGCGCCTTCCTTTTTCTGGTCGGCGTAGATCATCAGCGGCTTCGCGTCCGAGTTCACCGCCTCTTCGTTGACCACGACCTCGGTCACATCGTTCATGCCGGGCAGCTCGAACATGGTGTCGAGCAGGATGCCTTCGAGGATCGAGCGCAGACCCCGTGCGCCCGTCTTGCGCTGGATGGCCCGTTTGGCCACGGCGCTGAGCGCGTCATCGGTGAAGTTGAGCTTGGTGTCCTCCATCTCGAAGAGCCGCTGGTACTGCTTGACCAGCGCGTTCTTCGGCTTGGTGAGGATGGTCACCAGCGCATCTTCGTCCAGATCCTCAAGCGTTGCGATCACCGGCAGACGGCCGACGAATTCCGGGATCAGGCCGAATTTCAGCAGATCCTCGGGCTCGAGTTCCTTGAAGATCTCGCCGACGCCACGTTCTTCCGGGTCGCGCACATCGGCGCCAAAACCCATCGCCGAGCCCTTGCCACGCTGCGCGATGATCCGGTCGAGACCAGCAAAGGCACCGCCACAGATGAACAGGATGTTCGTGGTGTCCACTTGCAGGAATTCCTGCTGCGGGTGCTTGCGCCCGCCCTGCGGCGGAACCGACGCCACGGTGCCTTCCATCAGCTTGAGCAGCGCCTGCTGCACGCCCTCGCCCGACACGTCGCGGGTGATCGACGGGTTTTCGGACTTGCGGGTGATCTTGTCGACCTCGTCGATGTAGACGATGCCGCGCTGCGCCCGCTCGACGTTGTATTCGGACGATTGCAGCAGCTTGAGGATGATGTTCTCGACATCCTCGCCGACATAGCCCGCTTCGGTCAGCGTGGTCGCATCTGCCATGGTGAACGGCACGTCAAGAATGCGCGCCAGCGTCTGCGCCAGCAACGTCTTGCCGCAGCCGGTCGGACCGATCAGCAGGATGTTCGACTTCGCCAGTTCGATGTCCGCGGACTTCTGACTGTGGTTCAGTCGTTTGTAATGGTTGTGGACCGCAACCGAGAGCACGCGCTTGGCCGTGAACTGGCCAATCACATAATCATCGAGCACGTCGCAGATTTCGCGCGGGGACGGGACGCCCTCGGACGATTTCAGTCCGGCGCCCTTTGTTTCCTCGCGGATGATGTCCATGCACAGCTCTACGCATTCATCGCAGATAAACACCGTCGGTCCCGCAATCAGCTTGCGGACCTCGTGCTGACTCTTGCCGCAGAAGCTGCAGTAGAGGGTGTTCTTGCTGTCACCGCCGCCGGAATTGGTCGCCATATCACACCTTTCAGGGCCTTTGATCGCCTGGGCGAGCTCCCATTGCCCGCCGTGGCCCGTTCTCTTTTAGCATCCTGTAGAGGATAGGGCAGACCCCTTTGCTCTACAATCCGGAAATTGCCCCGCGACCCGATGGCCCCGGGGCAAGCACTCAGGCCGCGTCGTCCGTGCCGCCGCGCTTCTCGACGATCTCGTCGATCAGGCCCCAGGCCTTGGCATCCTCGGGCGACATGAAGTTGTCACGCTCGAGCGCCTTCTCGACCTCTTCGAGGGTGCGACCGCAATGCTTCACGTAGATCTCGTTGAGGCGGCGCTTGAGCTTCAGCGTCTCCTCGGCGTGGATCATGATGTCGGTCGCCTGCCCCTGATAGCCGCCCGACGGCTGGTGGACCATGATCCGGCTGTTGGGCAGCGAGAACCGCATTCCCGACTCGCCCGCCGCCAGCAGCAGCGAGCCCATCGAGGCCGCCTGACCGATGACCAGCGTCGACACCTTCGGCTTGATGTACTGCATGGTGTCGTAGATCGACAGGCCCGAGGTCACGACGCCGCCGGGGCTGTTGATGTACATCGAAATCTCTTTCGACGGGTTTTCCGCCTCGAGGTGCAGCAGCTGCGCCACGATCAGCGACGACATACCATCATGCACCGGGCCGGAAACGAAAATGATCCGCTCCTTCAGCAGGCGCGAGAAAATGTCGTAGGCCCGTTCGCCGCGGCTGGTCTGTTCGACCACCATCGGAACGAGCGTGTTCATGTATGTCTCGATTGGATCTTTCATATTTGCCTGCCTGTCGTAACTCTGTGATGCCTAGCCGGGTGGTGTTGAGAGATTCTTAGTATCGGGCCGGAGGGGCTGCAAGGGCTGCCGCCCGAATTGGCACCGGTTCGAGGATGCATCAGCTGTCGCCCCATTGCGCCGGAGCGGCGCAGGCATGCCGCGCGCACTCCATCTCCAGCACCACATGCGAGATGCCGAACCGCGCCTTCATCCGCGCCTTGACCTCTGCCTTGATGTCGTCGGCCCTGCCCCACGCACCATCGATGACGACAAGATGCGCCTGCAACGCCGCAGTGTGTTCGTCGATCTGCCAAAGATGCGCCTCGTGCACCCCGGCGACGCCTTCGATCGCCTGCGCCTCGCCCAGCACCTCCGAAGGGGCCAAGGCCGGAGGGCTGCCTAGCATCAGAATGCGGATCACCCCGCCGATTTCGGACAGCGCCATCCAAAGGATATAGCCCGCGATCAGCAGGGTCACCGCCGGGTCGATCCAGGTCCAGTCGAACAACAGGATCAGCGTGCCCGCAAGGATCACCGCAACCGAGCCCAGCGCATCGGCGACGTTGTGCAGAAAGGCCGCGCGGATGTTGACGCTGTCCTTCGACATCGCCCAGGTCAGCATCGCCGTCACCAGATCCACAAGCAGGGCCACAGCAGCGATGATTACCACCAGCCAGCCCTCGACCGGCTCAGGCGACAGGAATCGCAGCACCGCTTCCATCGCAAGATAGATCCCGATCACGATCAGCGTGGTGTAATTGACCAGCGCGGCCACGATCTCGGCCCGCGCATAGCCAAAAGGCATATCCTCGTTCGCCGGTCTGCGCGCGATGCGCCGCGCCACGGCGGCGATGATCAATGAGATCGCATCCGAGAAGTTGTGCAGCGCATCCGCGATCATGGCAAGGCTGCCCGACACGATGCCACCAGCAACCTGAACCACCGTCAGGCCAAGGTTCACCGAGATCGCCCCGATCAGCCGCCCATCGCCCGCATTCTGGTCAATCGAGTGGTGATGGTGGTGGTCGTGGGGCATCGTGTCTCCTGAGCGTTGCCGGTGAACCTGCATGGCATTTGCCCCACTAGGTGGCTGCCACTCCGCCGAGGTCAACCCCGAAGCGGTCACCTGAGCGCAGCGCTCTCACGGTGCAAGCGGATCTGGCCGCACAAGGCGCCCCTCCAACGGGGTTCTGGCGTACCAGGGTTTGCGCCCAAATGTGCGGTCCCACAGCATATCGGATTGGGGGCGCCACCGGTACCGATCATCCGTCACCGGCTTCCAATACAGGTTGCCACTGCGGCGGCAGCCATCCAACACCAGCCCGCTCGTCAACGGCGCGCCTTTTGCAGTTACCACCACGGTGCTATGCGCAAACGGTGTGTTGATCGACGGGTCGGCCATCGCCATGCGCAGATCAAGCGTGCGCGGCGCCTCCTGCAACAGCCTTTGCAGGTGCCTGTCCGCCCATTTTGCACAGACCGCCGGCGTTTTGACATCGAAAACGGGCGGGCGTCTCGCGTTCAGCGCCCCGAGTTCCGCCTGATAGTCGCGCAAGAGCACATGTGGATAGGAATACGCCACCGAACTGATCCGTTTCGCCTCGTCATAGGCAACCCCCGGCCCCAGTCGCATGATTGCCAGGGTCAGCGCGTCGCGATCCCTGTCCTTGATCTGGCCAGGAGGTGGGGGTGGCCCGACCGAACAGGCCGCCAGCGCAAGCAGAACAACAAGAAGACGCAACTGTTTCATGCGGTGATCCGTAGCACCGCGATCGGAAAAATACGGTTAACGCCAGCTTGCGATCAAAGCTTGAATCCAACCGCCCTTGGCACGCTGCCCGGCGCGATATCGTCACCCCGTGGCACAAGGCCGACGGCAGCGCCAAAGGCAATAAAGCCGGCAAGCCACAGAATTCCCATACGAAAGGTCATCTACCAAACTCCTCGAACTGCCGCCCTGAAATTGAACGGCCCTGATGAAGACACGGCTGGGCAGAAAAACCTGCGCCAGAAACACCACCAGTCTGACTGGTTCCACCGCGACCCGCAACGGAGGGATTCCAGACCGCCGAAAACGGCAAGACGCCGCCCCTTGAATAGGGGGCAGAAACCAGTCCAACGACAGGAGGTTGCAAAATGCCTTTGCAAGACTCGATCTCCGCGTCGGTCTTGCTACTTATACGCCGGCCGGCGAATGGCAGCTTGCTGCCTTTCCCACAGCGTCAATGGTCGGCAGGCTGACGCTGTCCAAAAGCCCATGCCGCGGAGGATCATCGCCACCCCGGCGGCAAAGCGCAGCTGCAACCGCCCCATAGTACAGGATGCGGGGCAAAGAGAGGCGGACCGGCCAGCCCCCCCCCCGTGCAGCACATATCAAGCAAGACCCTTGTCGCTTGTTGAATTCATATATTCATATTATGTTAATCGTTAAAACCTAGTCAATCGGTCTGCGATGATCCGTCTGCGCAACATACGCTCTGCCCTGCTGGCCGCGCTTTGCGGGCTGCCGTTTCTGGCGCTGCAGGCACCGGCAGAACCGCACTCGGTGCTGATCGAACAGCCCGGATGTGCCTGCGGCACCATCGAAATCACGCCCGCCTATCCCGAGACCTCCGAAAGACGCTTTGCGCCGCGTTTGCAGGCAGAACTGCGCGAAATCCGGACGGACGGCATTGTAGACAAGCGCAAGCCCTTGTTCACACCGGCCTTTCTTGCTGTAAACGTCGACGTTGAGCGACCCCGGTTCGAAAGCCATCCGGGGGCGGATTTCTCTTGGCCGATGCGGGACAGGATGTGGACCGCACATACCAGCTACCGCCTCGATCTGGCGCCCCCAGAGGGCGCAGCCACGATGCCGCAAGGCCCCCCGGATGGTGGATGACGAACATGACACTCCCCGTGATCAACGACAAGATGAGCACCGAAGAGCTCGACCGCATCGCCGAAAAGGCGGCCAATGCCGCGGCCTTTCTCAAGGCGATCAGCCACGAGGGGCGGCTGATGATCCTGTGTCACCTTGTGAGTGGCGAAAAATCGGTGACCGAACTCGAAGACCTGCTGTCGGCCCGGCAGGCGGCGGTGTCGCAACAATTGTCGCGGCTGCGGCTCGAAGGGTTGGTCGTGCCCCGCCGCGAAGGCAAGGCGATCTATTACCGCCTCGCCGACGACCGCCCCAAGCGGATGCTGGAAACTGTCTACGAGCTGTTCTGCGGCGACGACTGAGCGCGGCGCATGGTCTGTTGTCAGCGCATCCTGCAGGCGGCGGAAACCGTCGGCAATTTCGCGCTGCCTGACCTGCGCCAGTTGATCCGTGGCGTCACCCCTGCCCAATAGCGCGCTCCTTGCAAAGCCGCACCCGTCGTGGCAATGGAACATGTCATGAACACCCACGATTTCCGCTTCCATGGCGCGGATCTGCGCGCCCTGCCCTCTGGCGCGCTGCATTGGCCGGGCGAAGACCTGCTCGTCGTCTCGGATCTGCATTTCGGCAAATCCGCCCGTCTGTCTGCGGTTGGCGGCGCCGCGCTGCCCCCTTACGAGACGCGCGATACCTTGCTGAAGCTTGACGCAGATCTCGAGGCAACGCAGGCCAGCCGGGTGATCTGTCTGGGCGACAGCTTCGACGCCATCGGCATCGCCGATGAGCTGCCTGAGGATGACCGGCTGTGGATTCTCCGCCTGCAGGCTGGGCGCAGTTGGATCTGGATCGAAGGCAACCACGACCCCGATCCCGCCGCGCTTGGCGGCACTCATCTGGCAGAGGCCCGGATCGGCCCGCTGCTGTTCCGGCATATCGCACAAGACGGTGCCAGCGCCGAAGTCTCGGGGCATTACCACCCCAAGGCTCTGCTGAACCTGCGCGGGCGCCGCCTGTCGCGACCCTGTTTCCTGATCGACGCGGCGCGGCTGATCATGCCTGCCTACGGCGCCTATACCGGCGGTCTGCGCTGCGATCGTGCGCCGCTGAACACGATGATGGGCGATGGGGCGACGGCGATCCTCACCGGGCCAAAGCCCTGCGCCCTGCCGATGCCACGCCGCACCTTGCCAGCCGCCGTGCCGCCCGGCACCATGCGCGGATGAACATCGATCAACGCATCCGCGACAGCTTTGCCCGTCAGGGCATGATGGAAACGCTTGGCGCGCGGCTGCGCAGCATCCGCGCCGGCGCCGTCGAGATCGAGGCTCCGATTCGCGCAGAGGTCTCGCAGCAGCAGGGCTTTGGCCACGCCGCGCTGGCCTTTGGCATCGGCGACAGCGCGGCGGGCTATTCCGCCCTGTCGATCCTGCCCGAGGGCATGGAGGTGCTGGCCTCGGAAATGAAGATTCACCTGCTGGCCCCCGCAAGGGGAGACCGGCTGATCGCGCGCGGGCGCATCATCAAGCCGGGGCGGCGGCTGGTGATCGCCGCCGCCGATGTCTTTGCGCTGTCAGATCAGGGCGAGGTTCAGATCGCTCTGCTGATTGGCACCATCGTGCCGGTGCCGGCTTAGGCTGTCAGCCCGTCGGGCTCGGCAAGGCCGTTGGCGCGGCAGCAGGCGGTCACCGTGTTGGCCAGAAGACAGGCGATGGTCATCGGACCAACCCCGCCCGGCACCGGGGTGATTGCCCCGGCCACCTGCGCGCAGCTGTCGTAATCGACATCGCCCACAAGCCGGGTCTTGCCGGTCTCGGGCACGTCGATGCGGTTGATGCCGACGTCGATCACCGTCGCGCCCGGCTTGATCCACTCGCCCGGCACCATCTGCGGGCGGCCCACCGCTGCCACCACGATATCGGCGCGGCGCACCACCTCGGGCAGATCCTTCGTCCGCGAATGCGCGATGGTCACCGTGCAGCTTTCGCCCAGCAACAGCTGCGCCATCGGCTTGCCGACGATATTGCTGCGCCCGATCACCACCGCGTTCAGCCCCGACAGGCTGCCAAGCTGCTCGCGCAGCATCATCAGGCAGCCCAGCGGCGTGCAGGGCACCATGCTTTTCTGACCAGTGCCCAGCAGCCCGACGTTGGAGATATGGAACCCGTCGACATCCTTGGCCGGGTCGATGGCATTGATCACCGCATCGGCATTCATATGCGCAGGCAGCGGCAGCTGCACGAGAATGCCATGCACCGCCGGATCGGCGTTGAGCCGCGCCACCAGCGCCAGCAGGTCGGCCTCGGGGGTGTCGACCGGCAGCTTGTGCTCAAAGCTTTGCATCCCGCATTCGACGGTCTGCTTGCCCTTGTTGCGCACATAGACCTGAGACGCCGGGTCTTCGCCCACCAGCACCACCGCCAGCCCCGGCGTGATGCCATGATCCGCCTTCAGCCGCGAGACATGCTCCGCCACTTTTTCCCGCACCTTGGCCGCAAAGGCCTTGCCGTCGATGATGCTTGCCGCCATGCGCTTTTCCCTATTCCCGCCCAAGCGCGGTTTCCTCGCGCCGGATCGACCATTCCACCAGTTCCGTCCAGATGTATTCCGCCAGCGCAGGGTCCCAGCCATCGCGCGCGGCGTTCGCACGCGCGTTCGCGATCACCTCGTCGACCCGCGCATCGATCCGCGCCGGCCAGCCATTGGCAGCCTTGAGTTCGGCGGCGCGGCTGATCAATCGCGCCCGATGCGCCAGCAGCGCGCTGAGCTCGGCGTCGGTCCTGTCGATCTCGACGCGCAATTCGGTCATGTCCGAAAGGGTTGCGGGGTCGCGCATCCGGGGCTCCTGTATGACTTGCCCCCTGATGCCGCAGCCGCGCCGGATGTTCAACGCACCGACGCGACGAAATGCACAAAGCTTGCGTCACCGAGGTTTCCGAAAGGCGACGACGCGGCTCAGAACAGCCCTTCGACCTCGCCCGCAGCATTGAGGCGGATGCCCTCGGCGGCGGGGCGACGCGGCAGGCCGGGCATGGTCAGGATGTCGCCGCAGATCGCCACGACGAATCCCGCGCCCGCCGCAAGCCGCACTTCGCGCACCGGCACCACATGGCCTTCGGGGGCGCCGCGCAGCAGCGGGTCGGTGCTGAAACTGTACTGCGTCTTGGCCATGCAGATCGGCAGATGGCCGTAGCCGAGCGAATCCCATTCCTTGAGCTGATCAAGGATGCGGGTATCGGCGGTGACCTCATGAGCGTGATAGATGCGTTCGGCCACGCATTGGATCTTGTCCCACAGGGGCATCTCATCGGGATAGAGCGGCGCGAATTGCGTGCCCCCGGCATCGGCGATCTGCGCCACGCGCCGCGCCAGATCCTCGGCCCCTGCACCGCCATCGGCCCAGTGGGTGCACAGATACGCCTCGGCCCCCTGCCCCGAAACATAGCTCTGGACGGCCTCGATTTCGGCCGGGGTGTCGCCGGTGAAATGGTTGATCGCCACCACCACCGGCACGCCGAAGCCCTTGATGTTCTGGATATGCCGCCCAAGGTTGGCACAGCCGCGCGACACGGCTTCGGCGTCTTCACTGCCAAGCGCGTCCTTGCTGACCCCGCCGTTCATCTTGAGCGCCCGCACCGTCGCCACCAGCACCACGCAATCGGGGGTCAGCCCGGCCTTGCGGCACTTGATGTTAAAGAATTTCTCGGCCCCGAGATCCGCGCCAAAGCCCGCCTCGGTCACCACGTAATCGGCCAGCTTCAGTGCGGTGCGCGTGGCGACCACGGAATTGCAGCCATGGGCGATATTGGCGAACGGGCCGCCATGCACAAAGGCCGGCGTGTGTTCCAGCGTTTGCACCAGATTGGGCTGCATCGCCTCGCGCAGCAGCACGGTCATCGCGCCATCGGCCTTGATGTCGCGCGCATACACCGCCGAGCGGTCGCGCCGATAGGCGACGATCATGTCGCCCAGCCGACGTTGCAGATCGCTCAGATCGTCGGCAAGGCACAGGATCGCCATGACCTCCGACGCAACGGTGATGTCAAAGCCACTCTCGCGCGGAAAGCCATTGGGCACCCCGCCAAGCCCGCAGACCACGTCGCGCAGCGCCCGGTCGTTCATGTCGACCACCCGGCGCCAGACCACCCGGCGCAGGTCGATATCCTGCTCGTTGCCCCAATGGATGTGGTTGTCGATCATCGCCGCCAGCAGATTGTGGGCGCTGGTGATGGCATGGAAATCGCCGGTGAAATGCAGGTTCATTTCTTCCATCGGGACGATCTGCGCATGGCCACCGCCCGCCGCGCCGCCCTTCATCCCGAAATTCGGCCCGAGCGAGGCTTCGCGAATGCAGATCGCCGTCTTCTTGCCGATCCGTGCCAGCCCGTCGCCCAGCCCGACGGTGGTGGTGGTCTTGCCCTCGCCCGCCGGGGTCGGGTTGATCGCGGTGACAAGAATCAGCTTGCCGCTCGCGCGCCCGTCCAGCCCGGCGATGAAGTCGCGGCTGACCTTGGCCTTGTCATGCCCATAAGGCAGCAGGTGTTCGGGCGGAATGTCGAGCGTTGCGCCGATCTCGAGGATCGGGCGTTTGCTGGCGGCGCGGGCGATCTCGATATCGGGGATCATGGTGGCTCCTTTGGATGTTGCCGCGACCATTTACCGGAAAAGGCAAGGGACGAAAGCCGATAGACGGTCTTAGCCCAGCACCGCCTCAGCATGGTCCCAGAGCCGCTGGTCGGGGACATGCAGCGTCAGCGTGTCGCCAAGGCGCAGCGTGCCGGGGCGTTCGACCCATGCGGTGATGCCGCGCCGCGAGTCGGCGGCGCGCTTGTACAGCTTGCCAAAACCTGCCCGGTCTTTCTCGATCTCTCGGCCGGGCAAAACGCAGGGCCGGTTTTCCATATCGACCACCAGCGTCGCCCCGTCCGGCCCCTGCAGGCGCGAGGAGGGCGGCAGATGCGTCAGGTCGGGCAGGCCTTCGACGATGATCGAGGCGCCGACCCATGCCGGATCGAGCGCATCGAGCCCCATCAGCGCGGCGGTCTGGGCGATCTCTTCGGCAGAGAGCACGGTCAACTGGCGCACATTGGCGATCGGCGTGCCGCGCGGATGCTGCGCCGTGACGCGGCTGCACGCGGCGCGGGTCAGGCCCGAATGCCGCTCACCGGCCACGCCTTCAAAGCTCAGCTCCAGCGCCTCGCATGGCTCTGATCGCAGAGCGTCGCCATCAACCGGGACCCGCCCGAGCCAGCGGATGGTTCCGGTAAAATCGGTGGGTTTCAATGCCGGCATTGCAGGGCCTTTTCAGATGGTGAGGGTAAAGAACAGGCGACGGAACGGGAACAGCACCCGCCCGTTTGCGCCGGTCGGATAGGCAGATCCGACCACGGTTTCATAGGCGGCGATCAGGCGGGCCTGTTCGCCCTCGCTCAGCGCGTTCAGCACCGGGCGGGCAAAGGTTGCTTCGGTAAAGCGGCGCACCGGGTGGCCGTCGCCCTCATCGCTCAGTTCCTGATAATATTCAGTCTCCCACAGGGTGACGGTGCCCAGAGAGGACAGCAGGTGGTGGTATTCCGCCGGCAGCATCACGCCCGGAATGGTCTCGGGATCGATGGCATCCGGAAACAGCTCCTGCGCCATGGTCAGCCATAGCCGATGCGAGGGCGCGTTGTTCTGATGCGGCATCTGCACCGCCAGCGTGCCGCCGGGGGCCAGATGGCCCGCCAGCCGTTCGAGCAGGGTTTCGTGATCCTTGACCCATTGCAACGAGGCATTGGCAAAGATCAGCGCCGCCGGAACCTCGGGGGCCCAGTCCGACAGATCTGCCTGAACCAGCGCATCGTAGCAGCCGGTTGCCCGCGCCTTTTCCAGCATCGCCGCGCTGAGATCGACGCCGCTCACCGGGCGCTTCAGCGCCTTGAGCGCCGGGCCTGCCGCGCCGCTGCCGCAGCCAAGATCGACCACCGCGCCTTCGGGCAAAGGCCCTACGGCGCGCAGCAGATCCATTGCGGGGCGCAAACGAAGACCCCGGAACTTGTGATAAAGTCCGGGGTCCCAGTCGCGATGGACGCTTTCACTCATGCGGTGGGCTCGGGTTCCATGCTGCCGTCGCCCTCGGGTTTTGCCTTGGGCTTGGTCTTGGGGATCGCCGTGATCGACGGCGTGTCGTCGGAATCGTCGTCCTTGCTCGTCGAATGGGGCGGTTCGCCGCGCATCACGCGCTTGATCTCTTCGCCGGTCAGGGTCTCGTATTCCAGCAGGCCCTGCGCCAGACGTTCCCAATCTTCGTTATGATCGGTCAGGATCTGGTAGGCGCGGTTGTAGGCTTCGGTGATGAAACGGTTCACCTCGTCCTCGATCAGCTCCTTGGTGTGAGCCGAAACCGACAGGCCGGCGGTGTTGCCCTGATAGCCTTCATGCGCTTCGGAATAGTCGATGTTGCCGACCTTGTCCGACATGCCCCAGCGCAGCACCATGGCCCGCGCCAGTGCCGACGCCTGCTGAATGTCGCCCGCCGGGCCGTTCGACACGTTGGCCGCACCGTATTTGATGATCTCGGCGGCCTTGCCAGCCATGGTCATCGCCATCTTTTCCTCGCACTCGGAGAGATGCCAGTTCAGACGGTCGATTTCCGGCAGCGACACCACCATGCCAAGCGCACCGCCGCGCGGAATAATCGTGGCCTTGTAGACCGGGTCGCATTGCGGCAGCAAAAGGCCCACCACGGCGTGACCGGCCTCGTGATAGGCGGTCTTTTCCTTTTGCTCGGCGGTCAGGACCATGCTGCGACGCTCGGCGCCCATCATGACCTTGTCCTTGGCGTTCTCGAAATCTTCCATGGTGACAAAGCGGCGGCCAACGCGGGCGGCGGTCAGCGCCGCCTCGTTCACGAGGTTGGCCAGATCCGCGCCCGAGAACCCGGGGGTGCCGCGCGCGATGATGCGCAGATCGACATCCGGGCCAAGCGGGGTCTTGCGCGCATGCACGCCAAGGATCTTTTCGCGGCCCTTGATGTCGGGGTTGCCCACCATGACCTGACGGTCAAAACGGCCCGGACGCAGCAGCGCGGGGTCAAGCACGTCGCGCCGGTTGGTCGCGGCAACGATGATCACGCCCTCGTTGGCTTCGAAACCGTCCATCTCGACCAGCAGCTGGTTAAGCGTCTGTTCGCGCTCGTCATTGCCACCGCCATAGCCAGAGCCACGGTTGCGGCCCACGGCGTCGATCTCGTCGATGAAGACGATGCAGGGCGCATTCTTTTTCGCCTGCTCGAACATGTCACGCACCCGGCTTGCGCCGACGCCGACGAACATCTCGACAAAGTCGGAACCAGAGATGGTGAAGAACGGCACGCCGGCCTCGCCCGCGATGGCACGCGCCAGCAGCGTTTTACCGGTGCCCGGAGGGCCAACCAGCAGCGCACCCTTGGGGATCTTGCCGCCAAGGCGGGAATATTTCTGCGGGTTGCGCAGGAATTCCACGATCTCTTCGAGCTCTTCCTTGGCCTCGTCGATCCCGGCGACGTCGTCAAAGGTGACCCGCCCGTGCTTTTCGGTCAGCAGCTTGGCCTTCGACTTGCCAAAGCCCATGGCGCCGCCTTTGCCGCCACCCTGCATCCGGTTCATGAAATAGATCCATACGCCGATCAGCAGCAGGAAGGGCAGAAGGCTCAGCAGAAAGGCCTGAAAGCCCGATTGTTCCTGCTGTTCGGCCCGCACCGTCACGTTGTTGTCGATCAGCAGATCGGTGACCTGCGCGTCCTCGGGCTTGACCGTGACGTAATCGTTGCCGTCGCTGCTGCGATAGCGGATCTGCTCGCCGTCTATGGTGACCGAGCTGACACTGTTGTCCTCAACCGAGTTCACGAAATCCGAATAGCTGATTTCGCGGCTCTGAAGGGTGCTGCCACCCCCTGAAAACAGGTTGAACAGAGCCAGAATGAGTAGAAACAGGACCACCCAGAAGGCGATATTGCGTGCGTTGCCCAAGGAATCCTCCAAACATGCGTCGCGCGCCCCTGACAGGAACGCGTTTGTTACAACATAGAGACTGCGCGCCCCGGTTCAACGTGATTCACCGCGAAAGGAGAAACCCCGCGAAACCGCGCGCGCCCGGAACCAGTGTTGCGGTGCCCCCCGGACCAAGGTTCAGCGCGTCGCAGGCCACCAGCCTATCGCCCCGCCACAGCGAGGGAAGACCGCGGGAAATGGCATGGGCGGGGCCGTGTTCACGGGCAGCTTCCGCTTGCTGCCAGCCGTCATCGCCAAGGGCGCGCACCGTCAGGTCAGCGCAATCAGGATGCGATATCAGCCACTTGCCATCCCACAGGCCCGCCGCTGCCGGGGTACGCGTTGCTGCAACGGCAGCATATTCACGAAAAATCCGCAGATTGCTGCGCCCGCAGCGCGCCTCGCAGCCATGCAGTGTGCCAGCCCCGCCGGCAAGCAGACGGTCGAGCAATGACTCAAGCGCTGCGCTGCGTGGGCGATAGCTGGCCTGCGCGACAAACTGAAGCGCGGCGGCCAGCAGGCGGGCCTGCGTGTCGCGGTCGAGCGCGGCAAACGAGTCGCGCTCAAAGCTCAGCGTCGCGGCGGCGCTATCCTCGGTTCCGATGCGTGTCCAGGCGTCGGCGGCGCGCTGGCGCAAGGCGTCGGCAGAGCGCGACATCCGGTTGGCGGTTTGTGCCAGCGTCGCCGCATCCAGCCCATGCGCACCCAGCGTGGCCAGCAGCTTGCGCAGGCGCGCCCGCTCGTAGCGGTCATCCTGATTGGACGGGTCTTCGACCCAAGCGCCCTTGAGCGTGCGCAGATAATGACGCAGCTCGTCGCGCCCCATGTCGAGGCAGGGCCGCAGCACGCTGAAACTGCTGCCATCAGGCCGGGCGATGTCCCGCAAGGGCGCCATCGCGGACAGGCCATCGACCCCCGAGCCTCGCGCCAGTCGCATCAAAAAGGTCTCGGCCACGTCATCGCGGGTGTGGGCCAGCAGCAGATGGCGCGTGCCCTGCAACCAGTCGCCGATGACCGTCAGACGCCCGCGTCGGGCGGCATCCATCAGGTTGCCCTGCCCGTCCCACTGCCAGTGCAAAATATCATGAGGGTGGCCCAGCTCGTTGCAGGTCGCGCGCACCAGCGCAGCTTCCTGCGCGGCTTCGGGGCGCAGCCCGTGATCGACTGTAACGATGCGCAGCCGCACGCCCCAGCGATGCGTCCAGTTATGGGCAAGGGTCAGCATCGCCATGCTGTCGCCGCCCCCCGAAACCGCAAGCGCGATCTCGGATGGAAACGCAGGGCCAAGCGCCGCGCCCATCGCCTCGGCGAAGCGCTGGTCGAGCGTGCTCACCCGCTGCGGCCTTTCACTGGCAGCCGAGACGGCCCATCTCGGCCTTGGCCTCGGCCACGGGGTCGGTGCCGGGATAGCGCGTCTCGACCTCTGACAGGGTCACGCAGGCCTCACTGGTGCTGCCAAGCTGGCCCAGCGATGCACCCAGACGCCACAGCGCCTCGGGTGCCGCCTCGCTGGCCGGGTAATTGGCATAGGCCGACAGGAAGCGGCGGGCCGCTTCCTTGACATCGCCGGTGGCGCTCAGGGCGTTGCCCTCGCTGACGAGGGCGGCCGCTTCGAGGGGGCTTCCCGGAAAGGTCTCGCGGAAGGCCGCAAACTGGTTCGCGGCGGATTGAAAGTCACCCGAGGCGAGCGCCTCCCGGGCTCGCCTGAAGTCTGCTTCCTCGGCCACGGCCAGTTCTGCGCCGCCCGACGGCAGCGCCCCGGAGGGCGCTGCGGGGGCTGGCGCGGGCGCGGTCACCGCCGTCTCTGGGGCCGCGCCGCCCAGCGGGGGCGTGCTGCCCAGAACGCCGATGTCGCAGCCCGGCTCGATCTCGCAAAGCCGGAATTGCAGATCGCCGATACGGTTGGTGCCATCCTGCACAACGGTTTCGATGCGATGCGACAGCTGCTCGGTTTGCGCGGTCAGCTGCTGAAGCGCCGCCTCGATGACATTGATCCGGTCAAGCACAGAGCCGCTCACCTGCACGCCATTGCTGGCGGATGCGCTCAGTTCCTGGCGAAGCCCGGAGAGCTGTCCCGACAGCGCGGTCAGATCCTGCCGGATGTCGGCAAGGCTCTGGCTGTCCTGGGCGATGGCCCCGCTCGCAGCAAGCGCGAGCGAGACGGCAAGGGCGGTCAGGCGCATCGGATCAGCTGCCCATGCCCATGGAGATCACGGTCACGGCGCGGCGGTTCTTGGAATAACACGCCTCGGAGGCGCAAACCTCGACCGGGCGTTCCTTGCCGTAAGATACAAAGCGCAGGCGGTTCGGCGCGATGCCCTTGGAGATCAGGTATTCCATGGTGGCGTTGGCACGGCGAGCGCCAAGCGCGATGTTGTATTCGCGGGTGCCCTGTTCGTCGGCGTGACCTTCGATCACGGCGAGATAGTCATTGTTGGTCATCAGCCATTGCGCCTGACCGTCAAGGGTGGCCTGCGCCTGCGCGCTCAGGGTCGACTGATCGACCGCGAAGAACACGCGGTCCCCGACGGTCTGGTTGAAATAGGCGGGCGAGGCCGGATCGTTCGCCGATCCCGGCAGCACGCCGCCGGAAACGCCGCCATTGACGCCTGAACCGTAGCCGTCGCCAGCGCCGTTGCCGCTGCCGAAGCGGCCACCATTGGTACAGGCCGCCAGACCGAGAACGGCGGTGAGGATCAGAGCCTTGGAGAAGATATGCATGGAGATGTCCTGCTCGAATGTTGCCGATGTCTTAACATGGCGGTGACGTCTTGAAAACGGTTGCAGCATCCCCGGGATGAACCATAGGCGCATTTCCCGGGCACCCTGTTACTGAAGCGGGCCCCAGGCCGGGTCGGAGGCGCCATCGGGGGTGCGCACGCGGGTCAGCTTGCGCCCGGCGACATCGACCGAATACAGCGACGACGTGCCCTGCGCGCCCAGCGTCTCGCGGCTGAACATGATCACCCGCCCGTTGGGGGCCCATGTCGGGCCTTCATCAAGCGGCGAGGCGGTCAGCAGGCGCTCTTCGCTGCCATCGGTGCGCATCACCCCGATGTGGAAGCGCCCCGACAGCTGCTTGGTAAAGGCGATAAGATCGCCGCGCGGCGACCAGACCGGCGTGCCATAACGCCCCTGACCAAAGCTGATCCGCGTCGCCTCGCCGCCCGCTGCCGACATGATATACAGCTGCTGCGTGCCCGAGCGGTCGCTTTCGAACACGATCCGGCTGCCATCGGGCGAAAAGCTCGGCGCGGTCTCGATCGAGGGCGTGAAGGTCAGCTGCCGCGTCGCACCGCTGGCAAGCTCCATCAGGTAGATGTCGGTGTTGCTGCCCGAGGTCACCGAATAGACCACCCGGCTGCCATCCGGCGAAAAGCGCGGCGCAAAGCTCATGACGCCGCCGCCGTTCTGCAGGATCTGGCTGCGCACCGAACCGACGTTGAGCACATGAATGCGCGGCTCGCCGGTCTCGTAGCTGGTATACAGAACCCGGTCGCCACTGGGCGAGAACCGCGGCGCCAGCACGATGGAACGCGAATCGGTCAGGTATTGCACGTTGGCACCGTCGTAATCCATGATCGCCAGCCGCTTGGCGCGCTGGTCCTTGGGGCCGCTTTCAGACACGAACACCACGCGGCTGTCGAAATAGCCGCTTTCGCCGGTCAGGCGGGTGTAGACCTGATCGGCCACCTTGTGCGACAGCCTGCGCCAGCCGTCGGCGGTGGCGGCGAATTGCATCCCCTGCCCCAGCTCGGTGCCCGAGAACACATCCCAGACGCGGAATTTCACCGTGATGCGCCCGCCCTGCTCGGCGACCGAGCCGGTGAGCAGCACCAGCGCGTTGATGGCGCGCCAGTCGGCAAACTGCACCGGAGCCTCGAACGAGGTCACCCGGCTGATATGCGCCTCGCGCGGGATTTCGCGAAACAGGCCGGTGCCGCTCAGATCGTCGGCCACCACCCGCGCCAGTTGCTGAGCGTATTGCGACGCCCCCGGCGTTTCGGCGACAAAATCGGGCACGGCATAGGCCATCGGCTCGATCGTGCCTTCGGTGATCTCGATCCGCAGCGGGCCGTTCTGAGCCTGCGATGCGGCGGGCAACGCCACCACCGCAAGAAGGGCAAGGCAAAGCGCCATCAGCTGTTTCATTCCGAACCTCATGTCTCTGGGGGCATCTCGCCCCTCTTGTTGTGACGCATCGGGGTGCGACGGCCCCCCTGAAAATCCCGCAAGACGCAGCGATGCGCGATGTCTGGCCGCCTCTATGCTCATCTCAGCCTCATCTCGTCGGGGTTGAAGGTCATCTCGATACGCTTCCACTGCTCATACTTGTCCGAGGGCAGCGTGTAACCCGTGTCGCCCTGACAGCGCAGGATGGCGCGTCGCGCCGCCTGAAACGCCGCCTCGGAGGCCGCGCCGCTGCCGCCGCTACTACTGAGCAGCTTCAGGCTGGAGCTGACCACACGGCCGTTGGGCTCCATATCCATCGCGACGGTCACCGTGACGCTGGCGGCCTCGCTGCCCACGTCGACCAACCAGCAACGCTGCACCGCGACCCGCAGCGCGTCCTGCTCGCCGCGGGTCAGCGGCGGCCCCGAGGGCGCTGCCCCCTGCGTCGGTGCTCCGCCGCCCGCCAGCGCTTCGGCGATGGCATCGGCGACCGCTTCCTTGACCTCGGCGCTTTGCGTCGCGGGTTTCGCGGCGGGCTTTTCCGCTGGCTTAGCAGCGGCGGGTTTGTCGGCTGCCGCGGCGGCTGGGGCCTCGGGCTGCGGAGTTTCCTGCGCCTGCGCGATGTCGCGCGGGCGGGTCTTGGGCCGCATCGAGGATGCCGGGGCCGAAGCCGGTTCCTCGGCCTCGGTGACGATTTCGGTCGCGGTTTCCGGCGGCGCGGTTGCTTCCTGGGTCTCTTCCACGATCTCAGGCGCCACGGCCTCGGGCTCGGCGGCGTCCTGACGGGTTTCGGCCTCCGCAACATCCGGCGCGGGGGCAATCACCGGCTCGGCGGCGACGCGCGGCGCGGGCCGCGGTTTCGGGCGCGGCGCGGTGACGGGCGCAAGAACCTGCGGCACCTCTTCGAGTGCAGGCGGCAGCGGCTCGGGCACCGGCTGCGGTTCGGGAACGGGTTGCGGTTCGGGCACCACAGCGGGCTCGGGGGTTGTTTCGGGCGCAGGCGCAGGCTCCGGAATCGGCTCGGGCGCTGCCTCGGGTTCTGGCGCGGGCGTCGGCTCAGGCTCGGGCGTCGGCTCGGGATCGAGCGTGGGCGCTGGCTCCGGTTCTGGCACGGGGTCAGGCGCAGGCACGGGTTCGGGCGCAGGCACGGGTTCGGGCGCCAAGGTGGGCGCCTCGACCTGATCCTGAACCTTCGGCGCACGCGCCGCTTCTGTCATCGCTGCGAACTCCGCCTCGGAAATCACCGAGATATCGGCGACCTCGAATTCAGGCGGATCGGGCCGGAAGACGTTGCCAAGCAACGCCCACAGGATCACGAGGGCGTGCGCCCCTCCGGATATGGCAAGTGATCTGCGCAATCGCGCCCCCTCAACCGCCGCTCGCGCCGTCAAGCGCGGGGCCGCCAGTGTCGGTCACCAGACCGATCGAGGAAAAGCCGCCCCTGTTCAGCGCCCCCATCACCTGAGCGACGGTCTGATAGGGCACCGCCCCGTCGGCGCGCAGGAAGATGCGATCATCGGCCCGCTCGGCCGCGATGGCGCGCAGGCGGCTCACCAGTTCTTCCATCGTGACCTCGGTGGTCTGGATCGATACAAGACCCTCGGCGGTGATGGTCACGGTCAGCGGCTCTTCGGTATCGGCGGGCAGCGAACTCGCCGCCGTCTTGGGCAGCTCGACCGGCACGCCCACCGTCAACAGCGGAGCCGCCACCATGAAGATGATCAGCAAGACCAGCATGACGTCGACCATGGGGGTGACGTTGATCTCGGCCATGGGCCGGTTGGCACCGCTGCCGCGCCGCCGCCTGCGACCGCCGCCGCTCGATTTCATCACACCCCCGCCCATGGATCAGGAATCCAGCTGGCGCGAGAGGATGGTCGAGAATTCGTCGGCAAAGGCTTCGTATCCGGCGATGATCCGGTCGCTGTCGGCAGAGAGCTTGTTGTAGAAGATCACCGCCGGGATCGCCGCGACAAGGCCAAGCGCCGTGGCAAACAGCGCCTCGGCGATGCCGGGGGCCACGACCACAAGCGAGGTGTCCTGCTGCTGCGCGATCTCGATGAAGGCATGCATGATGCCCCAGACCGTGCCGAACAGCCCGACGAAGGGCGCGGCAGACGCGACCGTCGCCAGCACCGGCAGGCCCTTTTGCAGGCTTTCGGATTCCTTGAGGATCGCCACGTCCATCGAACGGTCGATTCGGGCATGCGCCCCGGCGATCATGCCGCCATCTTCCCGATGCGAGCGGCGCCATTCGGTCATGCCAGCGGCAAAGACCCGCTGCGAGCGGCCCTTGGGCGCTGCGCCGATCTGGTCATACAGTTCGTCGAGCGGCTCGCCCGACCAGAACGCCTCGTCAAAGCGGCGCGACTCGCGGCGGGCGCGGCGGTAGCTCACCAGCTTTTCGCCGATGATCGCCCAGCCCCAGATCGAGGACAGCACCAGCATCAGCATCACCAGCTTCACCGTCAGCGTGGCACGCGCGAAAAGGCCCCACATGGAGAAATCTATCTCCTGCGCGACCGCAAGGGTGTTTGGATCCATAAGCCTGCTCTTCTCTCGTCGGGCCCCTGTGTACGAGGCTCTCGTTATCCGTGATTCTAACGGATTTGCAGAGCCAACGCCAACACATTGACGTGTGGGTCGTTACATCCTGACGCGGGACGAATTATCGTCGGCGGATGTGCGCCGAGTGGCCCGCCATGTGGAGGGCATATGATCAACGCCGGGCCACGCAGCGGGCGCATCGCACATGTGCTTGCCGCCGGTGATGCAGCCGCGATCTGCGGGCAAAGGACGGGCAGAGAGCAGGATGCCCTTGCCATTGGCAGTTCGGCCCGGTGCGTCGCGCAGCGGTTCGGGGGCAAGCTCTCTTGTCAGCAGAATGCCCCGCCCATCAGCTCCGTTGCCACGCAGCTCGACTTCGATCCGGACATCCCCGATCCCGCCTTCGGCATCGGGCGACATGACGTGGCCCATGCCAGAGCGGCGCAATCAGTGCACCTTGCGCCGGATCTGCTGCGGCAGGCGCGTCGGCAGCCCGTCGAGGGTCATGGCAACCAGTGTCACCTCGGCGGTGAACAGCGGCGCGCCGGCCTTGAGCACCTCCTGATGCAGCACCAGCCGCACACCGCTGACCGATGCGGTGCGGGTGGTCACCATCAGATCCTCGCCAAATCTGGCGGGGGCCCGGTAATCGGCTTCGATCCGGCGCAGAACGAACACCACGCCCTCGTGCTCGCGCAGCGCGTTCTGGTCGACGCCAAGACTGCGGACCCAGTCCGACCGGGCCCGTTCGATGTATTTCAGGTAGTTGGCGTGATAGACAATGCCCGCCATATCGGTGTCTTCGTAATAGACCTGCACCCGGAATTCATGCATTGCGCCCGCCTCTTGCGTGGATGTCCTGCCTGTCCCGGCGCGAGCGTATGTGTCGCAGGCGCAGAGCGCAACCCGCGCTTTTCCGGCGCGCTCAAAGCGCCTAAACCTCGCGTCATGCAGACGATCCTCATCCTTGCGATCACCCTGAGCGCGGGTGCGTTCCTCGCTTGGCCCCGGTTGGCAAAAGCCACGCTGTGGCGCGCCACGATCACCCCACTGGCGTCGATCATCGGCAGCGGGTTCCTCGTGCTCGGGCCGGTGCTGAACGCTGCCTACGGGGGCTTTGCCCCGCTGGCCATGGCGGCGCTGTGTCTTGTGGCCTGGAGCTTTGGCGCGGCGATACGGGCCAACATCGCCCGCCGCGCGGCGGGCGCGCGCAGCGCCTTCGAAGAGCGGGTCGAGACACTGGCCTCATGGGCACTGGCCGTCGCCTATTTCATTTCTGTCGCCTATTACCTCAACCTTCTGGGCGCCTTTGGCACCCATCTGACGCCGTGGAACGACACAGTGCATGCGCGGGTGCTGACCAGCGCGGTGCTGCTGGCAATCCTTGTCATCGGCTGGCGCAAGGGGTTTGCGGCGCTCGAACGGCTGGAGCAGGTCAGCGTCGGGCTGAAGCTGGCCATCATCGCCGGGTTGCTGGCGGGGCTGGCATGGTATGTCGCCGGGCTGGCGTCGCAGGGCCGCCTGCGGATCGATGCGCCAAGCGAGACCGGCTGGACCGGACTCGCCATCGGTTTCGGCCTGATCGTCACGGTGCAGGGCTTTGAAACCTCGCGCTATCTTGGCGATGAATACGACGCGGCTACCCGCATCCGGTCGATGAAACTGGCGCAGATCGTCTCGGCGGCGATCTACATGGTCTATGTGGCGATGCTGGCCTATGCCTTCGATACGCCAGACGGGGCGTTGGACGAGACAGCGATCATCGGGATGATGGCGCAGGTGTCGCCAATCCTGCCGCTGCTGCTGACGGCGGCCGCATTGGCGGCGCAGTTCAGCGCGGCGGTGGCCGACACCGGCGGCGCAGGCGGGCTGGTCGAGGAGCTGACCCGGCGGCGGGTGCCGCTGCGGGTCTGCTATGCGGCGCTGGTCGGGTTCGGGCTGATGCTGACATGGGGCGCGGATGTGTTCCAGATCATCGCCTATGCCTCGCGGGCCTTTGCCGCCTATTACGCGCTGCAATGCCTGATCGCATGGCGCGGGGCGCGCGGTGCAAGGGCGGCGCTGTTTGGCGCGCTGGCGCTGCTCGGCGCGGCGATCACGCTGTTCGGGGTGCCAATCGAATAGTCAGCGCCGGTTGGCCAGCCATGCCAGCCGCACAAAGCCGCGCTCGACCAGCGCCATGGCCGGGGCGCGCTGCCCGGCCGAGCGCAGCGACAGGTCGGTGTCCATCAGCATCCCCAGCGCTCGTTCCAGCCCATCGGCCGACCAGCCCTGCGCCTGCCGCAGCATCCGCTCGCGCCGTGGCCCGAACAGCGGCGGGCGCAGGCTCTGCACCGCCGCCGAGGGCCCGCCCCGCGCCGAGGCCAGCGTATACAGCACCCGGAAATGCCGCATCGCCATGATCAGCAAGGTCACCGGGTTCATCCCCTGCGCCTCCAGCCGCTGCATCAGCGGGCCGATCTCGGCCGAACGGCCTTCGGCGACCACATGCAGGATGTCATCCAGCTCTGCTTCGATGGAGGCCGGCGCGCAGGCCATCACCTCATCCGGGGTCAGCGGCGCGGGATCGTCCAGCTTGTAAAGCGAGACCTTTTCCAAAACCTGACGGAAATCGCCCGGTTCGAGCGCCCGCGCCAGCGATTCAAGCGCATCCCACGCGGCGCGGTCGATCTGTTCAAGCCCGGCCTTGCGCAGCGCCGCCTCGATCTCTTCGCGGCCCGGGGGTTCGGAATAGATGCCGATGGACAGCGCGTTGCGATGCCCCTCGAACAGCTTGCGCAGCTTGGATTTGCCGCTGAGCTGACCGGCGGTGACGATGACCTGCGCATCGCCCTCGCGCCAATCCTCAAGCGCGGGTTTCAGCGTGTCGGCCAGCCCGTCGCCAGCGTCTTCGACAAAGGCAACGCGCGGGCCGGGGAAAAACCCCTGCGCCTTGATCGCATCCAGCAGCAGCGCCGGATCGCGGCGCAGATCGGCGGCGGGAATGCGGGTGTGGCGCATCTCGGCCTCGCCCTCGGGGCCGATCAGCGCGGCGATGACCTGCTGGCGGCGGTGCGCGACGCGCATGGTGTCATCGCCGAACAGCAGCACGCCCGCGCGGGTCGGGTCGGGCTTGCGAAAGAAAGCCTGCGCGTCCCGCCCCGTCAGTTTCATTGCGCCAGCTCGTCCGCGTCAAGCAGCAGCCGATCGATGACCTGATCCGCCAGCAGGATCATTAAGCGCTGGCGCGCATCGCTTTGCGACGCCTGCCGCGAGGCGCTGGAGCCGGTGACCGAATAGCCGGTAAACGCGTCGGTCCGCCCCGAGATCAGCACCTCGCTGCCGCCAGCCGGCATCAGCGCGTAGGTTGCGCGCCCGGTCAGCTGATAGCGCGTGGTGGTCCCGTCCGCGAGGCTGCCAAGCCCGGTGGAATTCACCGTGATGTCGCGCACCAGCGCATAGGGGCCGGAAGCGCGGCCCATGCGTTCCTCGAAGCGCAGGTTGAAGGCGTAGTCGTCACTATCCTCCGGATCGGGCAGCGCGATGCTGCCGAGCAGCTTGCTGCCGCCGCCCTGCGGCCCGTAGACCGGGGTGAAGCCGCAAGCGGCCAGCGCCCCCAGCCCCAGCAGGACCCACCGGCGATCAGGCGACCACATTGACGATCCGCCCCGGCACAACGATCAGCTTTTTCGGCGCGGCCCCGTTCAGCGCGCGCTCGACGGCGGCATGGGCCAGCACCAGTTTTTCGATCTCGTCCTTGGCCATGTCGACCGGCACGGTCAGCTCGCCCCGGCGTTTGCCGTTGACCTGAATCGGCAGGGTCACGCTGTCCTCGACCAGCATGGCCTCATCGGCCACAGGCCACGGCGCGTTGGCGATCAGCCCCTCGCCGCCCAGCAGCGACCAGATTTCTTCCGACAGATGCGGCGTCATCGGCGACATCAGCTGCGCCAGCGCCTTGGCTGCCGCGCGCTTGGTCTCGCTTCCGGCACGCGACTTGGTCAGCGCGTTGGTAAAGGCGTAAAGCCGCGCGATGGCCGCGTTGAAGCCAAAGCTTTCGACGGCCAGCGTCACATCGCGGATCGCCTTGTGCATCTCGCGGGCGAGCGCCTCGTCTTCGCCGGTGGGCGGCACCTCGGCTTCGGCGATCTCGGCGCAGGCGCGGAAGACGCGGCCAAGGTGGCGGTTGGCGGCCTCGGCACCCGAGGCTGTCCATTCCACATCCCGCTCGGGCGGGCTGTCGGAGAGCACGAACCAGCGCGCGGTGTCAGCACCGTATTGCTCGATGATGGCGACCGGATCGACCACGTTGTTCTTGGATTTCGACATTTTGGCCGAGGGGATGATCTCGACCTCGGTGCCGTCTGCCAGAAAGCCCTTGCCGTCCTTCATGGTGACCGCTTCGGGGTAGTGATAGACCGGGCGGCCCGCGTCGCTGGTGGTCTGGTAGATGGCGTGGGTCACCATGCCTTGGGTGAACAGCGCCTTGAACGGCTCGGCGCAGGACTCGGGCAGATGGCCGGTCTGGATCATCGCGCGGGTGAAGAAGCGCGAATAGAGCAGATGCAAAATCGCATGTTCGATGCCACCGACATATTGGTCGACGGTCATCCAGTAGCCCGCCTTGTCCATGTCGGTGGGCGTTTTCGCGCGCGGCGCGGTGAAGCGGGCGAAATACCACGAGCTGTCGACGAAGGTGTCCATCGTGTCGGTTTCACGCTTTGCCGCCCCGCCGCAGGACGGGCAGGCGCAATCGCGCCATGTCGGGTGCCGGTCAAGCGGGTTGCCGGGGATCGCGAAATCGATCGCCTCACCGCCATTGTCGTAAGGCAGCGCGATAGGCAGGTTTTCTTTCTTTTCGGGCACCGTGCCGCAGGTCTCGCAATGCACCACCGGGATCGGGCAGCCCCAGTAGCGCTGGCGCGACAGGCCCCAGTCGCGCAGGCGGTACTTGGTGACCCCCTGCCCGACGCCATTGGCCTCGCAGAAGGCCACGGCGGCCTCGACCGCCTCTTCGCTGGTCTGGATCTCTTCGCCCGCGATCAGCCGGGTGTAGCGGACCTTTTCCGTTTTCTGCGGCACAAAGGGCTCGGCCTTGATGTCGATGCCGCCCTCGACGGGCTCGAAGGTCTCGACGATGGGCAGGCCGTATTTGGTCGCGAATTCATGGTCGCGGGCGTCATGGCCGGGGCAGCCGAAGACCGCGCCGGTGCCGTAATCCATCAGGATGAAATTGGCGATATAGACCGGCAACTCGACCGCCGTATCGAAGGGGTGGCGCACGGTGATGCCGGTATCAAATCCCAGCTTTTCGGCGGTCTCGATCGCTTCTTCGGTGGTGCCACCCTTGCGGCATTCGGCGGTAAAGGCGGCAACGTCGGGGTTGTCACGCTCCAGCACCTTGGCCAGCGGATGATCGGGCGAGATGCCGACAAAGCTCGCGCCCAGCAGGGTGTCGGGACGGGTGGTGTAAACCTCGATCCGGTCATGGCCTTCGGGCGCATTGACGGTCGAAAACGCGAATTGCAGCCCGCGCGAGCGGCCGATCCAGTTGGCCTGCATCAGCTTGACCTTGGCGGGCCAGTCATCCAGCGTGTCCAGCCCTTCGAGCAGCTCGTCCGAGAAATCGGAGATGCGGAAGAACCACTGCGTCAGCTCTTTGCGTTCCACCAGAGCACCCGAGCGCCAGCCACGCCCGTTCTCGACCTGCTCATTGGCCAGCACGGTCATGTCGACCGGGTCCCAGTTGACCATGGCGTTCTTGCGGTAGATCAGCCCGGCCTCGAGCATGTCGAGGAACAGCGCCTGCTGCTGGCCGTAATAATCCTCGTCACAGGTGGCGAACTTGCGCGACCAGTCAAAGGACCAGCCCATCGGCTTCATCTGGGCAACCATGTCGTCGATGTTGCCGTAGGTCCAGTCCTTGGGGTGGCCACCATTGGCCATCGCGGCGTTTTCAGCCGGCATGCCGAAGGCGTCGAACCCCATCGGGTGCAGCACGTTGTGCCCGCCCGCCAGCTTGTAGCGCGCAATCACGTCCGACAGCGTGTAGTTGCGCACATGGCCGATATGGATGCGCCCGGACGGGTAGGGAAACATCGACAGCACGTAATATTTCGGCTTCGACGTGTCGTCGGACGCCTTGAAGGTCAGGGCCTCATCCCAGGCGGCCTGCCATTTCGGCTCGATTTCGGCGGGGTCGTAACGCGACATTCTCTTATCCCTATAGGCGGACGGGTTTGCCACGGGTGATAGGGTCTGCGCGCACGGGCGTAAAGCCCCGGCTGGCAGGGCGGGACGCAATCGCCCCGCCCAAGGCCCGATCAGCTGTCGCTGGACGGCGCGGGTGCGGCTGTGCCCAGTGCCCAGCCCTTGCCCGCCGCAACTTGCAACGTGGCCCAGCTTGCCGCAAGATCGCGCTGGTTGGACGCCAGCGTCAGGCGCGCGCTGGCCAGAGAGCGCTGCACATCGAGCAGGTCAAGCAGCGTGGTCGTGCCGCCGTTGTAGGTTTCGCGCGACAGCGACACCACGCGCTCATAGCTGTTGACGCTGCGCTGATAGGCGGCCACGGCGCGGAGATTGCGCAGGTAGTCGGTCTGCGCCGTCTGGACATCCTCGACCGCATCCAGAACCGTGGCGCGCCAGTCGATCTCGGCGCTTTCGGCGGCGGCAATGGCGGCATCGCGCGCGCCCAGCAGCGTCGGCCGGTTCAGCACCGGGATCGAGACCGATGGCCCATAGGACCAGCCGGTCACCGCATTCGATCGCGAGATCGTGCCGCTCAGCTGCAAGGACGGGTAGAGATCCGCCTCGGCCACGCCGATATCCGCCACCGAGGAGGCGTAGCTGCGTTCCGCCGCGCGCACGTCGGGGCGGTTGCGCAGCAGGTCCGCCGGCACCCCAACGTTTGATCCGGCTCTGACACTGGGTTGCGCGGCACCGCGTTCCAGCCTGTCTTCGATGTTTTGCACCGGGACGGCCAGCAGCGTCGCAATCGCGTAAGATGCCGCGTAGAAACCGCTTTCGAGCCCAGGCAGGCTGGCGAGGCTTTCATCCAGCGCCGCCTGTGCCTGTGCTTCATCCAGCGCGGTGGCGGCGCCCGCTTCGCGCTGGCTCTGGACCAGCCCGAGCGTATCGCGGCGGGTCTGGATGGTCTGCCGGGTGATCGCCAGCGCGTTCTGGTAATAGCGCAGATCGATGTAATTTGACACAACCGACGACAGGTAGGCCAGCCGCGCCGTCCCGACATCCAGCTGCGCCGATTCAAGGTCCAGCAACGCCGCCTCGCGGTGACGGCGCACGCCCCCGAATAGATCAAGGATCACCGCCGGGCTGAAGCTGCCGGTGTCGGTGACGCTGTTGCTGTCGGTGTTTTCATTGCCCGAGATGGTGCGGCTGCCCGACACGTTGCCCGAGATCAGCTCGGGCGCGCCGGTAACGCGGGCGGCGGCCTGCGCTTCCTTTACGGCCGAAATGGCGGATTTGATGTCGAGGTTCTGCGAAAGCCCCTGTTCGATCAGATCGTTCAGGATTCTGTCATTGTAGCTGCGCCACCAGTATTGCGCCGAGGCATCGCCGATGGGGACGGCGCCGCTTTCGGCAAAGCTGGTGGCCAGCACGGCCGAGGGGGCCTTGTAGTCCGGGCCGACGGTGCAGGCGGTCAGGCCGACCATCAGCGGGACAAAGGCGAAATTGCGGAATGTCATGTGCTCGAGTCTCTCTACTTGGTCCTCACGACCAGTCGCATGATGAGCGCGTAAAGCGCTGGCACCATGAAGATGCCGATGAATGTTGACGCCACCATGCCCCCGATTACCCCGGTACCGATGGCATTCTGGGCGGCGGCCCCTGCCCCTGTCGCAGTGGCAAGCGGCAAAACGCCGAGGATGAAGGACAGCGCGGTCATCAGGATCGGACGTAGCCTCAGTCGCGCGGCTTCTGCGGCCGCATCGATAACGCTTCGACCCTGCGCCCGCAGGGTTTCGGCGAATTCTACGATAAGGATAGCATTCCTCGCTGCAAGTCCGATCGTCGTAAGCATGCCGACCTTGAAATAAACATCGTTAGACTGACCAAAAAGCCACGCTGCCGTAAGCGCACCGAGCACCCCGACCGGCACCGCCAGCATCACCGAGAACGGAATCGTCCAGCTTTCATAAAGGGCTGCGAGCGCCAGAAAGATGACAAGCGCCGAAATCGCGTACAGCACCGGCGCCTGCGTGCCGGACTGGCGTTCCTGATAGCTGATGCCGGTCCAGGCCGCACCGTAGCCGCCATCAAGGCTCGAAACCAGCTCTTCCATGGCCTCCATCGCCTCGCCAGAGCTGAGCCCGGTCGCCGGCGAGCCAGAAATCTCGATCGCCGAGCTGCCACCGTAGCGTTGCAGGCTGGGCGACACCGGCTCCCAGCTGGTGGTCATGAAGGCCGAGAACGGCACCATCTCGCCAACCGAGTTCGTGGCGTACCATTTCATCACGTCCTCGGGCTGCATCCGGTACTTCGCATCCCCCATCACGATGACCGGCCGCAGCGACGAGCCCAGCACGAAATCGTTGACCTCGGTGCCGCCGAAGATGGTCGAGAGCATGCTGTTCACAGCCGACAGGGACACGCCGAAGCTTTCGGCCTTTTCCTGATCGATGGCGACGCGCAGCGCGCTTTCACTGTCGGTGCCGCGCGCCGAGGCGTTGACCACCCGCCCGTCGGCCTGCGCCGCGGCAACCAGATCCTTGGCGGCCTCGATCAGCGCATCGGTGCCGTTGCCGGCCTGATCGACAAGATACATCGTGAAGCCGCCGGTGTTGCCCAGTCCCTGAATGGCGGGCGGCTGGCGGAACATCACCTGCCCCGCCCGATGCCCGGCAAAGCGTGCATTCGCCCGCCCCGCCAAAGCCGCAGCCGACAAGGTGTCATCGCCCTGACGCTTTTCGAAATCCTTCAGCTTGACGAAGACCATGGCGTTGTTCTGACCGGTTCCGGCAAAGCCAAAACCCAAGGCGGCAAAGGTCGATTCCACCGCGCCGGTTTCCTCGGTCAGCAGGTAGTCTTCGATCTGCTTGACGGTTTCCAGCGTCTGCTGGCTGGTCGAGCCTTCGGTCAGCTGGACCACGGTCATCAGCACGCCCTGATCCTCGGTCGGAATGAACGAGCTGTTCAGCCGCGAATAGACCGCCCATGCGCCGCCCAGCACCAGCGCCAGCACCAGCAGCATCATGGCCGGGGCTTTCAGGCTGGCCTTCACGCCCGCCGTGTAGCCATCGACAAAGCGTTCCATGCCGGCGTTGAACCAGCGCGCGGGCGCAAAGCGTGTCGGCCCGTGCGACGGTTTGAGCAGCCGGGCGGCCATCGGCGGTGACAGCACGATGGCAAAGATCAGCGACAGCGCCATCGCCGACACCATGGTGATCGAGAATTGCCGATAGATCACCCCTGTCGATCCGCCGAAAAACGCCATCGGCAGAAACACCGCCGCCAGCACCACGTTGATGCCTAACAGCGCCGAGGTGATCTCGCCCATGCTGCGCTTGGTGGCCTCAAGGGCCGACAGCTTGTCCTCTTGCATGATGCGTTCGATGTTTTCGACCACCACGATGGCGTCATCGACCAGCAGGCCGATGGCCAGCACCATGGCGAACATGGTCAGCGTGTTGATCGAATAGCCGGTGATCATCAGCGTCGCGAAGGTGCCCGCAAGCACCACCGGAACCGCGACCAGCGGGATCAGCGTCGCCCGCCAGCTTTGCAAAAAGATGATCAGCACGGCGGTGACCAGAATCACCGCTTCGATCAGCGTGTCGTAGACCTGCTCGATCGACAGCTCGACAAAGGGCGAGGTGTCGTAGGCGGTGCGGAACTCGACCCCCTCGGGCAGCGAGTTTTCCAGTCTGGCAAGCGTTTCGCGCACCGCGGCGGCGGTGTCGACCGCGTTGGCTCCGGTTTCAAGGTTCACCCCGAAGCCGGCCGCATTCAGCCCGCTGAAGCGCGAATCGCCGCCGTAATCCTCTTGACCGATCTCGACCGTGGCCACATCCGACAGGCGCACCGCGCCGCCGTCTTCGTCGGTCTTGAGCAGGATGTTCTCGAACTCTCCGACCGTGGTCAGCTGGCTTTGCGCCGTCATCGTCGCGGTGAATTGCTGGCCCTGCGTCGTGGGTTGATCGCCGAGCGAGCCGACCGACACGGTGGTGTTCTGGTTGGTGACGGCGGTGACCACATCGGTCGCGGTCAGCTGGTAGCGCGCCAGCGAGATCGGATCGAGCCAGACCCGCATCGCATAGCCCGAGCCGAACTGGTTGATGCTGCCAACGCCGTCGGTGCGCTGGATCGGCCCCTCGAGCGTTTCTTCAAATATGTCGGCCAGTTCGAGAGAGCTGTACTTGCCGTCGGTCGACACCAGCGCGCCGACCATCAGGATCGACGAGCTGGACCGGGTGACCGTCACCCCGGCGCTTTGTACCGCGCTGGGAAGCTGGCTTTCGACCTGACTGACCTTGGACTGCACGTCATTCTGCGCCTGCGACGGGTCGATGCCATCATCAAAGACCAGCGACAGCGACGACGAGCCCTGCGAGCTCTGGGCGGTCATGTAGAGCATGCCCTCGAGCCCGGTCATGTTGTCTTCGATAACGCGGGTCACCGAGTTTTCGACCGCCGAGGCGGTGGCGCCGGAATAGCTGGCCGAGATGCGCACCGTGGTCGGCGCGATATCGGGATATTGCGACACGGGCAGGCTGAAATAGCCGTAGATGCCCGCCAGAACGGTCATGATCGCCAGAACATAGGCAAAGATCGGGCGGCGGATGAAAAAGAGGCCCATCAGATCAGTTCCCGTTGGTGGCGGTATCGCTGACCACGCCGTTTTCGTCGATGCTCACCGGCGTGGTGGTGATGGTCGCGCCATTCTGGAGGGTCTTCAGCCCGTCCACGATCAGCGACTCGCCCGCGACGACCCCATCGGTCACCACCCAGCTGTTCTGATAACTGCCCTCTTCGGTCAGGGTCCGCTGCTCGGCCTTGCCATCCATGGCAACAAAGGCGGTCAGCGCGCCTGTGGCCGACCGCGAGGTGGCGCCCTGCGGCACCAGCACCGCCTCCATGCTGCCAAGCGTCATGTCGACGCGCAGGAACTGGCCGGGCACGATGCGATGTTCTTCATTGGCGAATTTCAGGCGCATCTCGCGGGTTCCGGTGGTGGTCGAGACCGTGGCACCGGGCGAGATCATCTCACCCTCGCCCGCATAGGTCTCGCCGGTTTCCAGCACCAGCGCCGCCTGAAGCCTTTCGCCGCGCTGAAGCTGGCCGGCCTCGATCTGGTTGCGGATCTCGCCGATGCGGCGGCTGCTTTCGGCCACATCGACATAGATCGGGTTGGATTGGGTCACCGTGGTCAGCGCGTCGGTCTGCGCCGCGGTCACCAGCGTGCCAACCGACACATCCGGCACCGAGGGAAAGCCATCGATCGGGCTGGTGATCTGGGTACGCTCTAGGTCAAGCTGCGCCACCGCAAGCGCGGCTTTCGCCGAGCTGAGATCCGCCTGCGCCTGTTTCAGCGCGACCTGCGCAGTGCCGAGTTCTTCCTGAGTGATGCCGGTGCCAAGCAGACGGGTGTAGCGATCGACGGTCTGCTGGGCATCTTCGACCGAGGCCTGCGACAGATCGACCGACGCCTGCGCGGCGTCAACATCGGCCTGATAGGTATCGTCTTCGATGCGGAACAGCACGTCGCCCGCTTTGACCGGGCGGCCGGACTGATAGACGATTTCCGAGATCATGCCGCCGACCCGCGGGCGGATGTCGACCTGCTGGTAAGCAACGGCGCGGCCCGGCACGGTGGTGGTGAAGGGCACGTTCTGCTTTTGCAGCGTGACAATGCCGACAGCGGTTGCACCGCCTCCCGGGCCCGACGCGCCCGGCCCCTGCTGCGCCGCGGCAGGCGCGACAAGGGACAGAGCAAGCGCGCAAACAGCAGCGCGGGGGATGGTGCGAAGAAAGAACTGCATGGAACCTCTCGAGACAATGATCCGGCGCGGGGTTGAAACTGAACTTCCAAATTGGAGTCAATTCTTATGTGAACGCAGCAAACCCCAGCTTCCGCCGCGCAAAGAGGAATATTTTCATGACGCTGCGCGGGTGGTGCAAAACTGCGACGAATGGGCCGATTTCACTCGCCATCATATTACATTATCGTGATAAAGTCGCCCTCGTGATGGTGCATCCGGCTTGCAGCGGTACGGCATCAAGGTAGCGACATACACCGTAGCATGAAAAATATGCCAAGGGAGTATTGCGTGATGCCCAAGCTCATCCGTCTTTATATCATTCAGGTTGTCGCCGGCTTTGCCCTGTCGGCCGTGTTCGTCGGGCTACTGCTGTGGCTGAACGTGGCGAACCTGTATCACCTCGTGACCAGCAGCAAGGCGGGGTTGCTTGCGGTGTTCCTGCTGTGGCTGTTCAACGGGCTGGTGTTTGCCGGGGTGCAGTTCGCGATCTCGATCATGCGGATGGGCGATGACGGCGCGGCGCCCTCTGGCGGCAAACGGATGCGGGTCGCGACGATGGAACCCGCGACAGTGCGGATCAAAGCGCCGTCGGCGCGCGGCCGCCCGCTTTGATCGAGCGCCCCGCGGGGCGGTTTTTCTTTTCAGCGTCAGGCGAAGTGGCGGGAACCGCGGCAACCGTGGGGTTATCTCATTCCCGAGGACCTGTATGTACAGGTGGGCGCCAGGTAAACGGGCCAGGGCCCGGACAGAGCCAGCTCCCTCGGAATTGCTTAAGGCCACCGGAATGCAACCGTGCACGAGGAGCGCAGAAACCCGCCTGACCGCCATGTAGGGGCGCGGACCGGTTCCGGCAATCCCTTGTTGTCATCTTTCGTTGAAATTGCTGCGGAGGGGTGGCGTTTCAGGGGGGCCAGCCCCCCTCGGCCTGCGGCCTCACCCCCCGGAGTTTATCTGGCAAGATGAAGGGCGGGCGCGGCGCAGGGCATCAACTGTCTGCGGCAGTTTCGAAACCGTAACGGTCGAGTTCTTCGGGAAGCAGCACGTAGATCTCGTCTGACGGGGTGGTCAGGGCGTGTTGCATGACCATCGGATCAATCCCCATGTCATTGAGATAGGTCATCACTTCGCCTTGTCCGCGCTGGATGCTCTCGACGGCGACGAAGGCGGGCAGGATCGTGCTTTCGCCGAAGTAATGCTGGTGCACGCCAAGCGAGGCGCCATCTTCGATGCGGCGCTCGGCGCCGCCCGCGAAGAGGTAGGGACAGGCGGAATAGCAGATCTCGCCGCGAAGCATCGCCGTGCCGATGCCCGCATCGCGCAGGTGGCGTCCGATCTGCAGAGCGTCCTGAACAGAGCCGCCCGGACTTTGCAGGATCAGGGTGGCGATGGCGGGATCGGCGGCGGTCAGCTGGTCGATGATGCGCTCTGCGTCGCCGCCTGCAATGGTGCCTTCTAGTCGCCATGTGGTGCCGCTGTCCTGCGTCAGGATCAGCCGCTTGGGCAAGTCGCCGGGATTGCGGGCAGGGTCGAGCGGCGGGCGCTGGTAGTCTGGATTGTACAGGCGGCGCTGATCGCCGGGCCGCACCGGCTCGCTGAGACGCGGAGCAGAGGGGCCGAAGGAGGGCATGCGCAGCCCGTCCTGCACGTCTCCGACCACCAGAAGCGCGCCCAGCACAATCTGGACCCCGAGGATGCCGCTGAGGACGCGGCCCACGCCCATCGCCATCAGCTTGCCCGACCTTGCAGGCGCGGGATCTCAGGCTCGTTTCCTGCGGCGGGGTCTGGCGTGGGGGGCAGCTTGGCGAGGTCGGCTTCGACATCGCGCAGTGCGGCCAGGGCAGCGCGCAGTTCGGCAAGGCTCATGCTGTCTTCGATGCCGCTGCCCTCGCGGTTCTCGCGTATCACCCCTTGCGTGACGGCGACGATGAACACCAGCACCGCGGGCAGCAGGTCGATGGCGATTGCCCCCGCCCAGGACGGCACGAAGTTGCGTGCATAGAGGATCACCGCGTCGGCGGAAGAGACCGGCGTGTAGGTGACCTCGCTCGCGGGGGCCATCGCCGTGACCGCACGCGCGGCCTGTTCGAGCGTTGCGGCGCGGCTGGCCAGCGCGGCAAGCACGGAATCGATCGTGGCGGTCTGATTGCCGCGAATCTCTTCGGTGCTGCCGTCGAGATCGGGCAACACCACCGAGGCCGACAGATCCTGCGCTGCCCGTTCCACCAGCGGCGCCACCGACAGCTGGCGCAGCTGCGCGAGCAGCCCCTGCAACTGCACCGCGGCTTCGGAGAATTCCACCGAGCGGGCCTCGACCGGACCGGGTTCGACCGTCAGCGCGCGCATCCGCGACAGGATGGCGTTGCCCTGTTCAAAGGCTTGCTGCACCAGCGGCGTCTGCCCGGCGATCTGGGTTTCCAGCCCCGTCAGTTCGGCGGATTTCTGGCGCAGCACCCGGAACACCGCGCCGCGCCCGGCAAGGCCCGACAGCGTGCCGGCGGCCTCTTGTTCGGACAGATCCTCGAAGCTCTGGCGCACGCGGGCGACATCGCGTTCCAGCGATTGCGCCGACAGGGCGATTTCATGCGTGCGCTCGAGCGAAGCCTGATAATCCTGCACCGTCTTGGCAAGATGCTGTTCCACCGCCGCCGAGCCAGCCAGCGCCGCAGCGTTGAGCCATGACGACATCGCGACGATGGCAAGGCACCCTGCCCCCATCGCCGCCAGCAGCCCGGTGCGCGCGCGGGCGGTCTTCACCGCCGGAAACAGCCGCATCAGGTAGGACCAGAACACGAAGATCCCCACCGAGACCGCGACCGAATAGGCAACCGCAGCGAACACGGACATGGCGCCGTTGTCATCGAGCAGCGACGAGACCCCGAGATAGGTATAGATTCCCGACGCCACCGCCAGCACCCCGAGCGCAGTGCCCGAAAACGTGTCGAGCCAGATCAAGTGGTCTTGCAGTTCGCGGGCATGGCGTACGCCACGGGCCTTGGAGCCGTGGATTTCGGTCATCGCGGGAACTCCCTGGGTTGCAACCTGTGTCAGATAGGTGCGCGCGGCGCTCAAGGAAGGGTGAGCCGCGGCGGGCTTGCTTTCGTTCACGTATTGTTCATATCATCAGCGCATGATGAGCGCCCCTGATCCGCTTTTGATGCCCGGCCAGCTGCTTGCGCGGGGCGTGTGCCGCCACCTGTCGGCGGGGCACGGCTTTGCCGTAATCGAAGAATTCGTGCCCGAACGCGGCAAACGCGTCGACGTGATGGCGCTGGGGCCCAAGGGCGAGATCTGGGTGATCGAATGCAAGAGCAGCCGCGCCGATTTCCTGTCGGATGGCAAGTGGCAGGGCTATCTTGACTGGTGCGACCGTTATTTCTGGGCCGTCGACGAGCAGTTTCCCACCGATCTGCTGCCCGATGGCACCGGGCTGATCATCGCCGATGCCTATGATGCGGAGATCCTGCGCATGGGGCCGGAATCGAAACTGCCCGGCGCCCGGCGCAATGCGCTGGTGCGCCGCTTTGCGGTCCATGCGGCGCGCCGTCTTCAGGCGCTGCGCGATCCCGGGGCGCTTCTGGATGGTGCCGGTTAGCGCCGGGTCTTGACCTTGCGGGCGGTGGCGGCGGCGGCACGCAGCTCTTCGGCGATCTCTTCCGCTTCCTCAGGATGGAAATCCATCGGAATCTCAAGGTCTCCGGCAAGCACGAACAGCCGCACCATGCCCTTGTCGGTGGGGCCGATCTGAAGGTTCGCCTCGACGTCGCGTTCGGTATTGATGCCCATGATACACATGTCCCTGTCGCGGCCCCCCGGAGGAGGCCAAAAAGATCGCGCAGGCCTAGCGCCGGAGCGCTTGATTTGCAAGCGCGCGCCTGAGGTCGCGCAGCTATGGTCCGGGTGCGCATCACCGTTTGCATCCCGCCGAACCGGCGCTGGCTGGTCGGCACACATGGCAGGCTCGACGCGCGCGAAAACGGCTTTGCGCCGTACGCAACGCGCCCCGCGCACGGCTAGGGAACCGCGCTGATCGAACAATGCTGGGATCGCGCGCTTTTCCTGCGGAATTCCGACTTGCAATCAATTTGAGTGGGCGTTATGTCCCCCTCCATCGTGCCGCCTTAGCTCAGTAGGTTAGAGCGCTTGATTGTGGATCAAGAGGTCACCCGTTCGAGCCGGGTAGGCGGTACCATTATAAATCAAAGACTTGCCTGATATAAAAAGCCCCTAGCGATAGGGGATTCTTGTTTTGGTGGGATGCCAGAGCAACATCGCGCCCTTAGCTGTTGCTGTTAATTTTGGGTTCTTGCTGACCAGACTTGGCCAGCATCGCGCAACCGCGTCACTTCAGCATCGTAGGCCTGCCGCATCTCTGCGGCGGCATGTGCACCTTGACTGCCAGCGATCACTTGCTCCGCGCGGTCCACGACATCACTTGGAAGTTCGAATGCCCTACTCTTGGAAGAAATATAGGTGCGGGGATTCGCCTGATTATAGACCTCATAGGTGTTGCTGAAGATGTAGAAGTCTCGCGATATTCCCTCAAGCACCTCGCCGTTCCTGCGCCAGTTCCGCAACGTATCTTCTTCAACCCCGACGATATAGGCCATCTCGGCCTCGGTCAGACTATGACTTTCAAACGCTTCAGCGGGTTTCACTCAGTATCCTTCTTTGTGGTTTCTTCGGGAATCAGTCCCGACCTAGCTGACGTGACAATTGGCCGAAGGTCGTGGATACGCCAGACCGGATCCGCCTGACGCCGCGCACATGGGATGCGCAAAGGCACGAAAATCGATGATGTCCCAACTGATGGTGTAGCTCACGACGGGCCTCGCGCTCACCGGCGGGCCGAGCTTGTCAGTCGCGC